>NZ_BAAAIV010000019.1:0-13979 GCF_039526245.1 Arthrobacter rhombi | reverse complement strand
GGCGCACCGCCGTCGTCTATTCCACAGTCAACCCGCGGCTCCCGAAGAGTGCCTTGAACCGCGACGCTGCGCGATGGCCTCACACGATGGCCTGGGTGCCCGAGAGCTTTTTGGCGATATGTGTGCGCAAGACGTTCTTCTGGATCTTGCCGGTCGGGGTGGTGGGCACCTCGTCCACGATCTCCAGACGCTCCGGGACCTTCTGGATAGCGAGCCCCTTACCCAGCAGGTAGTCGCGGATCTCGTCCAGGGTCAGCGGATCATGACCCGCCGCCGGGACCAGGAAGCAGCAGGCCCTTTCGCCCATGGTCTCGTCCGGCATCGCGACGACGGCCACCTTGCCCACCGATTCATGCGCGGCCAGCAGGTCCTCGACCTGGCGGACGGAGATGTTGTAGCCGCCGCGGATGATGATGTCCTTCAGCCTGCCGGTCACCCGGAGATAGCCTGCCTCGTCCAGGATTCCCAGGTCACCGGACTTGGAGTATCCGTCGGCGGTAAACGATTCGGCGGTCTTCTCCGGCTCGCCAACGTACTCCAGCAGGACCATGGAGCCACGGAAGGCGATCTCGCCCTCCTGGCCCGGGGGGAGAACCTCATCGCCGGGACCAAGGATGACGATCTCCTGCCCACGAAACGCGCGCCCATCGGAGGTCAGGGACCGCTCCGGGTCGTCGTCCAAGGTGCACATCGCCATGGACGTATTCTCGGTCCGCCCGTACAGGCTCAGCACGGAGAGGTTCGGGAGCGCCCTACGCGCCTTCTCCACCAAAGAGGCGGGGATGGGGGCGCCGGCCAGGGTCCAGACGCGCATCGTCGAGGCGTCGTGCCGCTCCGGATCATAGGCCTCGAGCAGGGTCTGCAGGAAGGTCGAGGCGTTGACGGTGACGGTGCAGCCGTGCTCACTGATCTGCTCCAGGGCAAGTTCGGGGTTCCACCTTTCCATCACATGGGTCGCCGCACCGGCCAGCAGCGGCAGGATGATGCTGGTCACCAGGCCGGTCGTATGGGTCACGGGGCTGGGGCCGAACTGCACGTCGTTCTCGGTGTATCGGTAGTTCTCCGCCTGGATGCGGGCCGAGGTGGCCATGGTGTTGAAGGTGTGCAGGCACCCCTTGGCCTGGGAGGTGGTCCCCGAGGTGAAGACCATGGCGAACGGGTCGTCCGGTCCACCCCCGGCCGGCAGCTCCCCGCGGGCGCTCTCGACCGGCACCGCGTCGACAAGCGACTCGAGTGTCTGGGTGCCCTCGGGCCCCGCCCCCCGGATGGTGACGACGTGCTCCAGGCTGGGTGCCGAATCCATGAAGTCCCGCCACATGCCGGCATGGTCGAAGCCACGGTACTCGGCGGCCGTGAAGGCCACCTTGACTCCAGCCGTGGAAATCATGTGCCCGATCTCGTCGGTGCGGTAGATCGGCTGTGCCGGGACGATCACGGCGCCCAACCGGTTGATCGCCATCGACAACGCGGCGAACTCCGCCCAGCTCGGGATCTGGATGGCGACCGAGTCACCGCGCCGCACTCCCAGTCGGGACAGTCCCGCGGCAATCCTCACGGCGTCATCACAAATCTCGCGGTAAGTGAATCCGATCGAGTCGTCGGTGATGAAGACCTTGTCACCACGCAGGGCCACCTGCTGCTCGAGCACCTCGAACATCGTCGGCTTGTCCCAGAATCCCTCGGCGTAGAAGCCGGCGATCTGATCCTTTGTGTAACGGTCACTGACTGACGCGAAAGCCATCGTTTCCTCTTCCGGGCCCGGGAGCCCCTGTTTGGCCGTGCCGCGCACCCCTACCGTGATGCGCCTCACCTGAATGCTACTTCGGTCTGACCATTAGCACAATATGCCAATTGCGGGTTTGGGGCTTCATCCCACGGGGAGCCTTAGCGGCCCTTCCATTGCGGCTCCCGCTTTTCCTTGAGGGCAGCGACGCCTTCCCGGATGTCCTCCGTGGCGAAGGCAAGGGCCAGCTGGGATTGCAGGTACCCGAGGGCATCGTCGAAGGACATGTCCCGCGTGGCGTCCAAGGCGTTCTTACCCAGCCGCATCAGCAGCGGGGAGCGGGTCGAGAGCCGTTCGACGAGCGCCGCCAGTTCCGCCTCGAAATGGTCCTGCGGCACCACCCTGTTGACGATGTCCATTCGCCGGGCCTCCTCGGCGTCGATGAGCTCGCCGGTCATCATCAGCTCATTCGCCTTGGCACGCGGGACACTCCGGTAGATCAGCGCAGAGATCATGAACGGGAAGACACCCACGTTGATCTCCGGGCACCCGAACCGCACGCCGTCCACGGCGACGATGAAGTCGCAGGCCAGCGCCAGCCCGAAGGCACCGGCCAGGACATCACCCTCCGCCGCGCAGACGACAGGTTTTCCGAGGCGGCCCAGCATCTTGTAGAGGCGAGGAAAGCGATCCAGCCCTGCATACTTCTCAATGACTGGCCGGTCGTCGGCAAACGCCTTGAGGTTGCCCCCGGAGGAGAAGACCTTCGGATCGGCCGAGCGCAGCACGACAACCCGGATGTTGTCGTCGTCTCCGGCTTTCGCGATGGCATCCAGCAAATCGTCGAGGGTGGCATCCCCGAGGGCGTTGCGGGTTGCCGGATCATCCAAGGTGATGGTGGCGATGGCGTCGCGGACCTCGTAGCGGATGGTCGTGGTCATGGTCTTACCTCCTGGGGTACGGCACGGCATTTAATGGGCGTGGGCTGGCGGAAAGTCTCTCAGCCATGGTCGAGGACGACTTTTCCGAATCCCCCTCCACCTTCCAGATATCGGTGGGCTTCGGCGGCCTGCTCCAAGCTGAAAACCCGATCAATGACCGGTGGACGCACGGATTCCGAGTCGACCAGCCGGAGCAGTCCCGCGAAATCGCGAGGTCCCCCCATCGTGGTACCGAGCAGGTCGTATTGACCGAAATAGAAGGGGCGCACGGCCAAGGGCGCCGTGTCACGGGCATTGGCCCCGAGGACCACGCACCGACCACCGGCGCGCAAGGTGCCGATGGATTCGTCAACCCGGCCCACGGGATCGAGTACGAGGTCGAAGCCCTCGCCCCCGTTCGCGGAGCGTCGAGCCTCCTCGACCCAGTTTGCGGTCGAGTGGTCAATACCGGTGCTCGCCCCCAGCTCACATGCCCGGGCAATCTTCTCCGGCGATGTCGAGGTGACGGTGACCTTGGCCCCGGCCGCGACGGCTAGTGCCACGGCCATGGTGGCCACGCCGCCGCTGGCCCCCAGCACCAGCAGGGACTCCCCCGATGCGAGGCGGCCCCGGGTGAAGAGTGCACGGTAAGCCGTGACGCCGAC
Organism: Arthrobacter rhombi; assembly: GCF_039526245.1. Classification (NCBI taxonomy): domain Bacteria; kingdom Bacillati; phylum Actinomycetota; class Actinomycetes; order Micrococcales; family Micrococcaceae; genus Arthrobacter; species Arthrobacter rhombi. The sequence goes on along the minus strand of NZ_BAAAIV010000019.1, from coordinate 10,671 downwards.
CAGCGGGAAGGCGGCGCATTCCAGCGCCGACCACCCGGACGGCCGGGGAAATACGTTCTCCGCGGGTACGGAGACCAGTTCGGCATACGTCCCATTGCGCTGATCCCCGAGGATCTCGAAGTCCGCCGAGGGCGCGGAGCCACGTTCACCCCAGTGCAGGGACGGCAGGATCATGACCTCCTCGCCGGTCTCGACCACCACTCCCGCGCCATCCGCCCCCGGAGTGATGGGCAAGGGCGACCCATAGATGCCCTGTCGCATCAGGGTGTCGTGCCAGTTCAGGGCGCTGGCTTGTAACCGCACGGTGACCCACCCCTCGCGGGGTTCCGGCTCCGGCACCTCCGCCGGGACCAATACCTCTGGCCCGCCGTACTCGTTCATGACAATGGCCCTCATGCCCCTGCTCCGATCTCGGCGACTTCTCACGCAACAACCCGTCAGTCTGAACCTCTATGGTCAGACCATTATGACGGTACAGGACCCCGAGGGCGACGCGCCAGTCCTCGATACATCCTGCGCTTGCCGTAAATGGACTGACCAAACTACAGTAGAACGAAGGCAGCTAGCCTGCCGGTGCACGGCGGTCCCCCGCCTCACGACCACCGAATCACCACCGCAGGACCAATGGACCACTTCGGCAATCAAGGAGAGCTCACATGAGCGGTTACGCATCGGCATTCCGTCCTGACCTGTTCGCAGGCCAGACGATCATCGTCACCGGCGGAGGCAGCGGCATCGGCCGGTGCACGGCCCATGAGCTAGCCGCCCTCGGTGCCCACGTGGTCCTGGTCGGTCGCCAGCAAGAGAAACTGGACATCGTGCTGTCGGAGATCCGCGAGGACGGCGGCTCCGCTGAGGCCCACTCGGGGGACATACGGGACGAAGACCGCATGTCGGAGATCGTGCAGGAGGTCCTGGATGACCACGGCCGCATCCATGGACTGGTGAACAACGCCGGCGGCCAGTACCGCGCTGCCCTGAAAACCATCAAAACCAAGGGGTTCGAAGCAGTCCTGAGGACCAACGTGGTGGGCGGATTCATCATGATGCGCGAGGTCTACAACCGCAGCATGGAGGAGCACGGTGGCGCCATCGTCAACATCGTCGCGGATATGTGGATGGGCTGGCCAATGTATGGGCACTCCGGCGCAGCCCGTTCGGCCATGTGGAACCTCACGGAGACTGCCGCCGCCGAATGGGGTGAGGCCGGAGTTCGGGTCAACGCCGTGGCCCCCGGCTCCATCGCCTCATCCGGACTGGACACCTACGACCCCGAGGACGACGGATACATGCAGCGGGATCTCCGCGGGGAGATCCCCCTGCAGCGCTGGGGGACGGAATCCGAGATTTCTGCCGCGATCACCTTCCTGCTCTCCCCGGCGGCGAGCTTCACATCCGGTTCCGTTGTCCGGGTAGACGGCGGCGCCCCCAATGGCGCGCGTTCCTGGGTGCTCCCCGAAGAGGCCCGCAACAACGAACCCTTCCAGGGCTTTCACCGTCCCCAGTCACCGAGGATTCTCGACAAGAAGTGAAGACCTCTATCCACCACGACCGCAAACTGCTACGTGAGGGCCCCTACTACGCTGCTAGGCTCGCCAGGTGAGCCGGGAACAGACCATCCTCGACGCCGCAGCAGCGGCCTTCGCCGAGCGGGGATTCCACGGCGTCAGCATGGACGAACTCGGTCGCCGGGCCGGTCTCAGCGGTCCGGCGCTGTATCGGTCGTTCTCCGGCAAGGACGAAATCCTGGCGACCCTGCTGAACGAGGCCATGGATGAATTGATGCGCGCCACCACCCAGGTCCATGATGATCCCGGCCAGGATCTGGACCGCGCCTTGCGGCACCACGTCCACTTCTGCGCCACCCGCCTCCCACTGGTTGGGCTGTACCAGCGGGAGGTTCGGTCGATTGCCGAACCCTGGAAACGTCCCTTCGTCCGCCGGCAGCGACAGTACATCGAACGGTGGGAAAGCCTGGTCAGACGCCTCTATACACATCTGACGGCGGATGAGGCAGCACAGGCCGTGCAGTCCGCCCTCGGCACCATCTTCTCGATGACCTCCTGGCCCCGCCGCACCCTGAACGGGCACGGCGTCGAGGAGAACTTGTTGTTCTTCCTCCACGCTGGTCTCAACGGCTGGTGCCGCAGTCCCACTCCATTGCCGGCATCCCCTCCGCCAAAAACCGGCTCAATGTCCTGAAATGTCCGCAACGCACGCCCGACGCCTCCCCGCCAGCCGAAAGCCAGGGTCCCCATGAAAGCGATTGTCGTCTCCGAGCTGTCCGGCCCCTCCGCCGCGCGTCTTCAGCACGTCCCCGAGCCGGAGGGTGCCCACCGCCGTGCCGAAGGCCGCCGCCTGCTCGTGGAGGTGCACGCCGTCGGGCTGTCCTTCATCGACCCCCTCCAGACCCGCGGCCAGTACCAGTCGGGGGTGGAAGCCCCCTATGTCGCAGGGAGCGAACTGGCCGGCGTCGTCGTGGAGGCGCCGGGGAACTCATGGCTGCGACCTGGGGACCGGGTGGCCGGCATCGTCTGGCAAGGCGCTATGGCCGAACGGGCGCTCGCCTTGGAGGACTACCTGATCCGGATACCGGAGTCCATGGACCATGTCCATGCGGCCGGTCTCTACATGAACTATTCCACGGCGTGGTATGCGCTCGAGAGCTCGCGCGTGCAGCCCGGTGGGACCGTCCTGGTGACCGGAGCTGCCGGCGGGGTCGGGACCGCAGTGCTGGACATCGCCCGTGCCCAGGGCATCTCGACCATCGCATTGGTGTCCAGCGACGAGAAGGAACGCGTCGCCGTCGCCTCTGGTGCGGACCATGTCTTGCGTTCCACCGGCCACTGGCTCGACGACGTCAAGACCCTCACGGATGGCCACGGAGTGCAGGGCTTCATCGACATGGTCGGCGGCTCCGGCTTTCTGGACACCGTCCGCGCGCTGGCGATCGGCGGCACCGGGGTGATCGTCGGTTTTGCGGGCGGCAGTATCCCCGAGATCAAGGTGAACCGGCTGCTGCTGCGCAATCTCACCCTGACCGGGATCGCCATGGACGTGATGGAGCGTGAACATCCGGGCACACTGAAAAGGGTTCGGAACGGCGTCCAGGGGCTCTTGGATGCCGGATCCCTGCATCCCGCCGTGGAGCGGGTCTACCGACTGGATCAAGCAGCGGAGGCCTTGGCATCGCTCGAGAACCGGACCGCCGTCGGCAAGGTGGTCCTCATGGTCAAGGACGAGCAGTGAAGGCCCCCGCCGTACCCGCTCGGGACGCTGCCACCGTTGTGTTGCTGCGCGATGGCGATCAGGGCCCCGAGGCATTCACGATGACCCGGGCTGCCACCATGGCCTTCTCTGCCGGGGCGACCGTCTTCCCCGGTGGCCGGGTAGACCCGGGCGACGACCTGCCCGAACAGTTCTGGTCCGGAACAAACCTGGAGTGGTGGGGGACGCGCCTCGGCGGGGACCCGGCCACGGTCCGGAGCCTGCTCGCTGCAGCCGTGCGGGAGACCTTCGAGGAATGCGGCGTGCTACTCGCGCGACCGGCATGCAGCGGGAGCCTGGCGGACCCGAGGGACTTCGAGCAGGCGCGCTCCCGGCTGGAGGAACACGAACTGGGTTTCGCCGAGTTCCTCGCCGCCCACCACCTCGTTCCCGACGTCACCCTGTTGCGACCGCTGTCACGATGGATCACGCCGGTCGGGGAGCCCCGCCGCTATGACACCCGGTTCATCCTGGCTGCCTTGCCCGCTGGCCAACAGGCACGACAAGCCACCGGGGAGGCAACCGCCACCCGGTGGATGGACGCCGGCACCGCCTTTCGGCTATTCCGCGAAGGCCAAACGACACTCATGCCGCCCACGTGGTCGCAGTTCCACCACCTGCAGCGGTTCTCCTCCGTGGACGAGGCCCTGTCCACCCCGGCCGATTGCCTCCTGGTCGAGCCCGTCATCGTGCCGGACACGCAGCCGCTCCGGGTCCGGTTCCCGCTCGAGGAGGCCTACTACGCGGATTCCCCGCACCACTTATGACCGGCGCGGGGAATCCGCGGTGTCACCGCACCGCCTTGACCTTCTCGGCGACTAGGGCGCGCAACAGGTGCTTCTGGATCTTTCCGGTCGCCGTGGTGGGCAACTCGTCGACGATTTCCAGACGCTCCGGCAGTTTCTGCGTGGCGATGCCCCGCTCCTTCAGGAAGGCGACGATCGTCTCCAGATCGGGAGCAGCGCCGTCGTCCGCCGGGACCACGAATGCACAGCACTTCTCGCCGAGCCGCTCATCCGGCATGGCGACAACGGCAACGTTGGCCACCCCGGGACTCTGCAGCAACTCGTCCTCGACCTCGCGGGCGGAGATGTTCATACCGCCTCGGATGATGATGTCCTTGGAGCGGCCGGTGATCCGGACGAATCCCTCCGCGTCCATGACGCCGAGGTCGCCGGACCGTGAAAACCCCCCGGGGGTGAACAGCTCCTCGGTGGCCGGTCGATTGTTCCAGTAGCCCAGCATGTGCGAAGGCCCCAGATAGGCCACGTCGCCCTCCTCGCCGTGAGGAAGTTCCCGCCCCTCGCCGTCGACCACCTGGACCACGGAAGGCTCAATGGCGCGGCCGTCGGAGGTGATGGAGCGCTCGGGTTCGTCGGAGAGTGCGCACATAGTGGTCAGGAGGTTCTCGGAGCGGCCATAGAGGCTCTGGATCCGGCAGTCGGGGAACATTTCCGATGCGGCACGCACCACCGAGCCGGGGATGGGCGAACCGGCACAGATCCACAGGCGCAGCGAGCTGGCGTCGTGCTGCTCGGGATCGTAGGCCTTCATGAGCATCTGCAGGAATGCGGTTGCGGTGACGGCGGCGGTCAGCCGGTGCTCCTGCACCCGTCGGGCGCCGTCGCCAGGCTCCCACTTCTCCATGAAGTGGGAGGAAGCGCCCAGGTAAAGCGGGATCAACACGCTCGTGACCAGTCCGGTGCTATGGGTGATCGGTGAGGGTCCGAACTGGATATCGTCGGCGGTATAGCCGGCGGCGCGGATGATCTGGATAGCACTGGAGCGGACCGTGTTCAGCGTGTGGAAGCAGCCCTTGGGCCGAGAGGTGGTCCCGGAGGTGTAGACGATCTCGAAGGGGTCGTCCGGGGAAGCTCCCGGCCCTGCCTCCTCCTCGAGTGCGGTCAGATCGCCATCGGCAAACAAGGATTCGTAGGCCAGTGCCCCCTCGGTCCCCGTCCCCTCAGTTCGCAGTGCCACGAGATGACGCAGGGCGGGGGCCTGCGGCTGCAGGGAGGCAAACATGTCCTGGTAGTTGAAGCCGCCGAATTCCCGGGCAAAGAATGCGACGGCGGCACCGGAATCGGACAGAACGTGTTCCAGATCGTGGGCTCGGTAAATGGGCATCACCGGAACGATGACCGCCCCGATGCGATTGGCCGCTCCGGCAATCACCGGGAATTCGGCGATGTTCGGGACCTGGGCCACGATCCGTTCACCCGGCCGGATGCCGAGGCGCTTGAGCCCGACCGCCAGCCTCAAGATCTGCTCGCGGTACTGGCCGTAGGTCAGCGAAACGGTTGAGTCGAAGACGGCCACCTTGTCCGGCTGGCGTTCCGCTTGCTTTGCCACCTGCTCGTAATAGCTCTCCTCCAGCCAGAGGCCCGCCTCGTAGTAAGCGCGAACCTGCTCAGGCGAATAACGTTCTTGGAGCGTGGGGACATACGTCGACATTGGAGACCTCCGGGAGACGGTGTGATGCTCGTCATATTACAACTTTTATACAATCTTGGGAATGATTCATCGCAGTATTTGGTCTGACTTTAAGCAAAGACAGCGATAAGCTGTGATCAGACAGGTCCGAGGACCGCGGCACCGGTCCATCATTCGGACCGACTCGAATCGATATGAGGTAACACCATGACCAACCTTCGCGAGAAGGCCGTCATCATTGACGGCGCCCGTACCCCCATCGGCAGCTTCGGGGGCGTCTTCAAGTCCGTGCCGGGCTATCAGCTCGGTGCCGCGGCCAGCCGGGAGGCGCTGTCCCGGTCTGGCGTCGCGGCCGCGGATATCGATGAGGTGGTCATGGGCTGCATCGGCCAGGTCGGCCCCGACGCCTACAACGCCCGCCGTGTCGGCATCGAGGCCGGACTGCCGAAGTCCACCCCCGCGTTCACCGTGAACCGCTTGTGCGGATCCGGCCTGCAGGCCATCTGGTCGGCTGCACAGCAGATGCACTGGGGCGGCGTTGACTTCGCCCTGGCCGGTGGCAACGAATCCATGACGCGCATGCCCTTCTACGATTTCGGGGCCAGGGATGGCTACCGGCTCGGGGACCGCGCACTCGTGGACGGCACCGTGGCCATCCTCACCGATCCCTTCAGCGGTACCCACATGGGCACCACAGCCGAGAACGTGGCGCGGAAGTACGGCGTCAGCCGCCAGGAGCAGGATGAATTCGCTCTCGAGTCACAGCGCCGCGCCGCCACGCCCGCGGCCCGCGCGGCATTCGCGGAGGAGATCGTACCGGTGGAGGTCGGAGGGCGGCGCCCCTTCACCGTCGACATTGACGAACATCCCAAGCCCGAGACGACCTTGGACGGGCTGGCCAAGCTCCGCCCCGCCTTCGAAGAAGGTGGCACGGTGACGGCCGGCAATGCCTCCGGAATCAACGACGGCGGTGCCGCCGTGGTGCTCGCCCGGGAATCCGTGGCGAAGGAACGGGGCCTGGACGGCCTCGTCACCCTGGAGGCGGTGGCAACCGCGGCCATGGAACCGGAACTGATGGGCTATGCCCCTGTCCTTGCGCTCGACAAGCTGTTCAAACAGACCGGCACTTCCCCGGCGGATATCGACGTGATCGAACTCAACGAGGCCTTCGCCGCTCAGGCGGTCGCCGTCATTCGCGACGCGAAATTGGACCCCGCCAAGACGAATCCCTACGGAGGGGCCATCGCCCTCGGGCACCCCGTCGGGGCGACCGGGGCCATCCTGTCCCTGCGGGTGGCCAAGGACATGGTGCGACGGGACCTCGAACTCGGCATCGTGACGATGTGCATCGGCGGCGGCCAGGCCCTCGCGGCCCTGTTCCGTCGACACTGAGCGCATGGCTTCATCATGACGACCGTGGACGCGCAAGCGCCCGTACGAATGCCCTGCGCCAACATCCGGGATCTTGGCGGGACCACCGTGGAGGGCGGAACGGTCCGCTCAGGGCTGGTCTGGCGCGCCGACGACCTGTGCCTGAGCCCCGACGGAGAGATTCGAGAGCTGACCGCACTGGGCCTCCACCAGGTCATCGATCTGCGGGCCCCTGATGAGGTCCGACGACTGCCTCCCACGTACGCGTCGAGGCACGGGATTCGCCACCACCATGTTCCCCTGACACGGAAAGCGGCCGACCCGGCCACCTTGGCCAAGGCAATGTCGGGTATTCGAAGCGCGGAAGACGTGGGCCGCTGGTATGCCGGGATGCTGGTCAAGCGGGCACCCGAAATCGTCGCTATCCTGCGGCTGGCCGCCGGGGCCCAGGGCGGACTGTTGTTCCATTGTGCAGCCGGCAAGGACCGCACTGGCGTCGTTGCCGCGGTCCTGCTGAGTTGCCTTGGCGCCGAAGTCGAGGACATCGTGACCGACTTCGAGGCGACAGGTCCGAACCTTCCGGCTGTGTGGAAACGGCACGCCGCAACCGACACCGCAACGCGCGGCCATGGCTTCTTCGACGCCACGCCGGACCATCCCCTGCTGGGTGCTGCGGGCGCCAGCATGCACGAGTTCTTCCGTGAGCTCCATGGCGTTGGCGGCGTTTTCGGAGTGCTGCGGGAGAACCACTACGACGACGAGCTACGGGAGGCGTTGCTGAACCGGTTTGTGGTCGCGGGAAGCCACGAGCCTGAACCTGCGACGCGGGCGTAGGATCGCCGTCCGCCTTGGCTCGCGCACGGAGGTGTCCAAACATCCTGATCGCCAGATGGCCGGTGGCCTGCGTCCCGAGCTCGGGGAACGCTCTCCGGGGAGCACGGCATCGGACTGCTCAAGCGCAAGTGGCTGCGCGACGAACTGGGAGATGACCAGTACGAGCTGCAGCGCGGGATCAAGGCGCTGTTCGGCCCATTGGGCATCCTGAACCCCGGGAAGGCGTTCGTCCCGGAGAGCTGATGGTCGGCGCCCCAGGGGGACGCCGACCGCTGGGAATCCGCTCTACGCCCGGGTCCCCGCCAGCGCCACGGCCTTGATCTCGTCGGCAATCGTTCTGCCCAGGACCTGCGTGGAACCGGTCCCCCCGAGGTCGGGCGTGAGGACGTCCGAGCCAGCCGTGGCCAGCACGGTCTCGAAACCACGTTGCACCGCGGCTGCCGCGGTCGTCTCGCCGAGGTGTTCCAGCATCATGGCCGCACTCCAGATTTGGCCCACCGGGTTGGCTACGCCCTTGCCGGCGATGTCGGGGGCGGAACCGTGGACCGGTTCGAAGAGGCTGGGGAACCGGCGCTCCGGATTGATGTTTCCGCTGGGGGCAATGCCGATGGTTCCGGTGCAGGCCGGGCCCAGATCGGAGAGGATGTCTCCGAACAGGTTGCTGGCCACCACCACGTCGAACCAATCCGGATGCATCACGAAGTTCGCCGCCAGGATGTCGATGTGGTATTTGTCCGTCCTCACGTCGGCGTAGCCCCGTGCCATCTCTTCCACGCGCCCGTCCCAGTAGGGCATCGAGATCGAGATGCCGTTGCTCTTGGTGGCTGAGGTGAGGTGCTTTTTCGGTCGGCTCTGGGCCAGCTCGAAGGCGTACTTGAGGATCCGGTCCACACCGTGGCGGGTCATCACCGTTTCCTGCATGACGGTCTCGCGGTCCGTGCCCTCAAAGATCTTCCCGCCGACGCTCGAATATTCGCCCTCGGTGTTCTCCCGGACCACGTAGAAGTCCACGTCGCCAGCGACCCGGCCGGCCAGTGGGCTGGCCATGCCCTCCAGCAATTTCACGGGACGCAGGCTGACGTACTGGTCGAACTGCCGGCGGAACTGGATCAGGCTGCCCCACAGGGAGACGTGGTCTGGAACGACGTCGGGCCAGCCGACCGCGCCGAAGAAGATCGCATCGTGGGCCCCGATGTCCTCGACCCAGTTGTCCGGCAGCATCTTGCCGTGTTTCACGTAGTAGTCGGCGTTGGCATAGTCGTACTCGACGGTTTCCAGCTTGAAGTCGAATGCCTCTGCCGCGGCCTCCAGGACGCGGAGCCCCTCGGGCACGACCTCCTGGCCGATGCCGTCGCCGGCGATGACCGCGATGCGGTGGGTTCTGGTCATGAAAGTGGTCCTTCCCGTGTGTGGGTTCGCCGTTCCCTCGGTGGGAAGTTGCTCGGTGACGGCAACGCTGCGGCTCAAGCACCATCACACCCGACCGGCCTGCCTACCGTCCAAGACCTAAAAGTTAGACAGTCGATAGGCAGGGCCTATCAGCATTCGGAATTGCTCACTCTTCCGCACCGCTTGATCGGAGCCCTGCGACGTCGAGCAATGCATGCGCGGCCGGGCTGATGGGGCCGGGACGGTGGATCAGTTCGACGGCGAGTGCCTCCGCGGTGTCCAGCTCGCGGACGATGAGCCCGGCCGTTTCAGCCAAGCCGCGCCACGACTCCGCGACGACAGCTACACCCACACCGGCCAGCACCAGCGGCAGGAGGGCCTCGCGGTGCTCGATCTCCACGACGGCCGAGCTGCCGGGCGCAGAGGCCAGGACGACGTCGGCGGCCCGCCGCATACCGGTTCCGGACTGGCCCACGATCAAGCGCGAGTCCACCAGATCCGCCGGGGACACCGGCCCCGCCCCGCCGGGAAGGGCGTCGGCATCGCGCGCGACGCAAATGTAGCGGTGGGTCTGCAGCGGATGGACGGTGAACTCGGCGGGGCCGGGCACTGCCACGGGCCGGGCGATCATCCCCATTTCCGCTGACCCCGCGCGCAGGGCCGCGGCGACATCGTCCACGGTCCCCGCCGAGCGGACGGTGACATGGACTCCTGGGTACTTTGCCAGGAACCTGCCCACCAAGGGTGCCAACGGGTCGACTGACTGCGAGGGCATGGAGCTAAAGACCAGCCGCCCGCTACGCAGCCCGTCTACCGCGTCCACCATGGACCGGGCGAGGTCGATCCCATGGATGACCTCCCGTGCCGCAGGGATGAGCACCTCGCCGGCAGGCGTCAGGACCAGGCGACGTCCAGTTCGATGGAACAAGGAGGTGCCGAGATCCGTCTCCAAACCGCGTAGCGCCTGTGAAATCGACGGTTGTGCCACGAACAGCGTCTCCGCAGCCCGATGGACTCCGCCCTCATCGACGATGGCCAGGAAATAGCGAAGTTGACGCAAATCCATCCCGCGCCTCCGTTCGATAGGGACTGACTATCACTACGACAGATTATAGGTCTTGGATCAATTCGAAAGTGACGTGCTTCACTCAAGTGATCCGACATGCTCAGCCCTCTGCACGATTCCCGATTTGCCGGGGTCGACGACGACACTGGAGACACCTCCCATGAATGCCACACTCTTGCTCACGGCGATAGCCATCATCGGCGTCGTCCTGCTCATCACCGCCGCACGGATACCCCCCATCTTCGCCCTAGATGATTAATTCCTATTGGTTTCAGTGGTCGTAGGCAGTCAATGAGCGTTTGTTCGGCGCG
>NZ_BAAAIV010000018.1:0-17333 GCF_039526245.1 Arthrobacter rhombi | reverse complement strand
CGGATGCTCACCGGTGTCGGCCTGTTCATCCTGGGTTTCGCGCTCGTGTTCACCTTCTACGGTGCGGCCTTCGGCCTCATCGGCGGCTGGCTGCTGCGCTGGCAGGACCTGCTCATCCGGGGCCTGGGCATCTTTGTCATCATCATGGGGCTGGTCCTGGTGGGCCTCCTACCCGCGCTGCAACGGACGGTGAAACCGTCCTTCAAGCCCAGGGCCGGGATTGCCGGGGCACCGGTGCTGGGAATCGTGTTCGGCCTCGGCTGGACCCCCTGCATGGGCCCCACCCTCAGCGCCGTACTGGCGCTGAGCACCAGCACCGGCCAAGCAGGCCGCGGCGCGCTGCTTGGCTTCCTCTACTGCCTGGGCCTGGGGATCCCGTTCCTGCTCGTGGCACTGGGCCTTGAGCGGGTGAGCCGGGCATTGGGCTTCGTCCGGCGCCACATGCGCGCATTCAACATCGCCGGCGGGTCCCTGCTCGTCCTCGTCGGCGTGCTCATGGCTACCGGCACCTGGACGCACTGGATCTACCAGCTCCAGAACCTCTCCGGGACCTTCACCACACCCGTCTAGCCCCCCACAACACCAAGGAAACCCCTCCGTGCAAAACCAACTGAACCGCCGCTCGTTCCTGGGACTCTCCGCTGTGACGGCGGCCACCGCGGCCTTGGCCGCCTGTACCCCCGTCAAACCCACCGGCCCCGCGGCCGACCCTCCCACGAGGATCATGCCTACCGACCCGCCCGTCGCCCAGGCCGAAGCCGCACGGGCATCCACCGGCACGACCATCACCAAGAAGCTCGCCCCCGGACCGTTATCCACCACCATTGCCGGCAAGACGGCCAACACCTGGGGATACGACGGTTCCCTCGTCGCGCCCACCCTGCGCGGCAAGGCCGGGGACCGGCTCGACGTCAGAGTCGACAACCAGCTCGATGAACCCACAACCATCCACTGGCACGGGGTGGCCCTGCGCAACAACGCCGACGGCGTCCCGGGCCTCACCCAGAAGGCCATCGCGGCCGGTGGCGCCTACGATTACACCTTCACCCTCCCGCACCCGGGGACCTACTGGTACCACTCCCACGTGGAAATGCAGCGCGAACGCGCCCTCTACGGTGCCCTGGTCATCGAGGACCCGAAGGAGACCCTGGAATACGACAAGGACTGGGTCATCGTCCTAGACGACTGGCTCGACGGGATCACCGCCACCCCCGCAGAGGTCCTCAAGGAGGTCTCGAAGGGCATGGGCGACATGGGAACAATGGGCGGGATGGACCACGGGGGCGGAGGAAGCCCCATGAAGATGGGCAACACGCTCATGGGTGCCACCAGCGACTTCCTCGGCGGGGACGCCGGGGACATCGCCTACCCGCTGCACCTCTTCAACGGACGCGGACCGCACGATCCGGAAACCCTCAAGGCCAAGGCCGGTGACCGGATCCGGCTGCGCATCATCAATGCCGCCGGGGACACCGCCTACCGGATCGGCATCCCCGGCCAGCGGCTGACCCTGACCCACACAGACGGCTTCCCCATCCAGCACGAGGACGTCGACGCCGTCGTGCTGGGCATGGGCGAGCGCATCGACGCCATCCTGGTCGTGGAGGACGGCTATACGCCGCTGCTGGCACTGGCCGAGGGCAAGGGGCAAATGGCCTACGGGCTGGTCTCCACCGGCACTGGCACCCCACCGGCCCCGGGGAAGCTCCCTCCGGAGCTGGCCGGCCGGGTGGTGGACGGCGGGCAACTGACCGCGGATCCGTCCGTGAAGCTGGACGCGAAGTCACCGGATCGGACGCACGAGGTGCGCCTGACCGGGGGGATGGCGAAGTACGACTGGGGCATCAACGGCCACCGCTACGACATGGCCGACCCCTACGCCAACGCCTTCGACATCACCGCCGGGGAACGGGTGGAGGTGAAGTTCGTGAACGAGACCGAGATGTGGCACCCGATGCACATCCACGGCCACACCTTCCAGGTCGGCAATGTCGGGGCGCGCAAGGACACCGTCATCGTCCGCCCCGGGCACACCCTGACGGTCTACTTCGATGCCGACAACCCCGGGCAGTGGCTGATGCACTGCCACAACGCCTACCACGCCGAACGCGGCATGATGGGCGTCTTCTCTTACATCAAATAGCCCATGCCACCCGTCGCCAAACCGAACCGTCGGGCGCGGCCACGCCCGACGGCCGGTCGTCCGGTCATTGAAGCCCAGTCCGTGCTCTTCCAGCAAGCCAAGCAGTGGGTAGGCACCGACAGGGCCAAACGCGGTGTCCCGGCTGCAGTAACGGATTCCGTTTCCTGCAGCTAGACAAGACAGATACCTCCCGGGGGTATATGTTGGGTTTCGCCGTTCGTTACATCCGGGGCCCCAACAAGGTCCTCGCATGACGGGATCATTTCGTTGCCCGCACGGTCGGTCACCCGTATATTGGCCCGGGGCCGTCCTTCCCTTGGGCGGGGGGCAGCGAGGTGTATTGCCGGCAGTGAACCGGCCAAGGTCCGGGATTTCCCGGCCTCGACCAGGAAGGGGGTGCCAGATGTCACCGTTTGCGAGCCTGCTCATCGCCTTGGGGACGTGTCTGGCCGCCATTGGCGGGGTATATCTCTTCGGCCGCGCGGTTTCCGTGTCGAGGGAAACGGTGGAGGTGCTTCCCTATCAGTCGGGGTGGGCTCCACGCGAACACGCGTTGTCGCGGTTCCATGCGCGCTGGTACCCGTTGACGCTGGTGTTCCTGGCCTTCGACGTCGAGATGCTGTTCATGTACCCGTGGGCTGTCGTGGTGTCCGGAATGGGTCCCGCAGCCGTCATCGAGATGTTCGTATTCCTCGGGGTGCTCGTTGTCGGCGTCATCTGGGCCTGGAGGGAAGGGGCGTTCAGATGGGTCTGAACGTCTGGATCACCCGGCTGGCCACTGGCCGCCCCCATGTCCTGATCGTGGAGATGCCAGGCTATTCCGTCCTGCGCATGCGGTTGGAGGCGGGCATCACGGCCCGCGGATGGGTGCTCGCCCAGGCGCCCGCCGAGGCAGACGTCCTGCTCGTCTGCGGAGAAGCGCAGCCGCCGTACCCGGAGGTCATCGAAGCCATCTGGAACCAGATACCCGGCCCGCGCTGCCGTGCCTCAGTCACAGCTGCCGACGCCATCCCCGCCGCGCTGGATGCGATTCCGGCCCAGTTGGGGGACCGGAACGCACAGCTCGCAGACGCCACTCTCCGACCGAAACCCAGCGACGCTGGCACTGCGGACGACGAAACCACAGACGCACCCGGGGACGAGACCTCCACCGGACACGCGGCCCACCAGCACCAAGGGGACCACGACCACTCCGGCATGCAGCACGAAATGCATGGCGAGTGCCCCGAACACGAGGGGCACACGGAGCATGCGGACGCGGACATGGACGACATGGACATGGATATGAGCCATATGCACATGGACATGTCCGGCCCTGCGGGCATCCCGCTCGCCAGCGGCGACGAGAACGACCGCGACGGACTCGAGATGGACATCATCCACCTCTCCCTCGGCCCGGTGCTTCCCTCCTGGCCAGCCGGGCTGGTCGTGCGGTGCACGCTGCACGGCGACGTCATCGCGGAGGCAACCATCGAAGTCGTGCCACCTGCCGTCTCGAACGCCAGCACTCCGGCGGAACCACCAGCACCGGTGCCACGCGCCGTGGAGCTCTGCGATGCCTCCGCGCACTTGCTCGCGGTGGCCGGATGGGAGCCCGTCGCCGGCAAGATCCGGCGGCTCCGTGACGACCTCCTCGAAGACCTGCGCCCCGTGGATACGGTGATCGCGGGACTGGACAGCGCTGCCGACCGGGTCGCCCGGTCACGGACCCTGCGCTGGTCGCTGCGCGGCGTTCCAGAACTCCGGGACGTCGACGCGCTTTCCCGGTTGCTTGGCTGGCTGCACACCGCCAGCGAGCTGTTGGCCCACGGGCCCGTCCTATCCGATGACTTCGAAGGACCGTTCACTCTCGATGAGGTCCGGCAGGCGTTGACCGGACAGGAGCTGGCTACCGCACGCCTGGTCATCGCGTCGATCGGGCCTGCCCGGATCGGCCACTTGGTGGGGCCGGACCATGGATAGCGCCGCCGCCGGGGCCCTGTGGACGCTGCTCCTTCCCTTCGCCGTCGCCGCGGCCGCACTGTTGGCCGCGGCGTTCAACGCCGTTCTGGACAACAGGACCTCTGGACTGCCCGCCGCGGCCGGACTTTCATCACCGATCCGGGAGACGGCGAGGTTGCTGCGCCAGCAGCGCCGGACCCTGCCCGGTGCCGATGCCCTGCTGTGGCGGGTCGGGGGTGCCGGGTTCGTTGTCGTGGCCGTGTTGATGGTGCTGGTGGTCCCCTTCGGCGGTTTCACCTTCGCGGATCTGCCGGTCGGGCTGGTCTGGTTCAACGCGATGGACGTCTTGCTTTGGGCGCTGTGGTGGCTGCTCGGGTGGGGTGCCAACAGCGCCTGGTCACTGGTGGGCGGATACCGCTTCCTGGCCCAGGCCCTGTCCTACGAGCTGCCCCTGATGTTCGCCCTGACGGCCCCGGCCGCCGGTGCCGGTAGCCTGCGCCTGCTTGACATCCAATCCGCTCAGCAAGACCTGTGGTTCGTGGTGTGGATGCCCGTTGCATTCCTGGTCTATGCCGCGTCGATCGTCGCGTTCTCCTCGTGGGGCCCCTTCCAGACCGCCACCGGGACCGATGCCGCCGGCGGGGTGGTCACCGAGCTGAGCGGGGTCGACAGGCTCCTGGTTCTCGCCGGGCGCTACATGCTCCTGGTCGCGGGGGCCGCCTTCGCCGTCCCCTTGTTCCTCGGCGGCGGGAGCGGGCCCTGGCTCCCGGATCCGGTGTGGGTGGTCGTGAAGACCCTCGTCCTCCTCGCCGTCCTGATCGCCGTGCGCAGGCTGTTCCCGATCGTGCGGCCGGAGCGGCTGGCCGAGGTCGCCTGGGTCGTGGCCATGCCCCTGGTGCTCGTCCAACTGGCCGTTGCCGCCATCGTCGTCGTGAACGGGGGAACACCGTGATGCCCGCCATCCTCTTCTGGGTCTTCTCGATCGTGGCCGCTTCAAGTGCGGTTGCGGTCTTCGTCGTGGATTCGATGGCCCGGGCATCGTACGCGCTGGCTCTCTCATTCATCGCCGTCGGTGCCATCATCCTGCAATTGGACCTGGACTACATCGGGGTCATCACCATCTTGATGATGACGATGGAGATGGCGATCATGGCCGTGTTCATGGTGATGTACATGGGCATGAACCCGGCCCTGATGCCGATGGACATGACACACAACAAGCGCCGCTCCGCGGTCATCGCCGGCATCGTGTTCATCGTCCTGGCCGCCGGCGCCCTCCTCATCCGGTGGCCCGAGCAGATGTCGGCGCCCGCCCCGGATCCAACGGCGGCATTGGGAGAAGCCCTGATGGGTTCGAAGATGCTCGTGATGCTCACCATCAGCCCCGTGCTGTTCGCCACCATCATCGCCTCCCTGGTGTTGGCCAACCCGCGTGGGCGCTATGACCGGCGCGGGGACGACCTCCACCGGCGCGGGCCCGGTGGGCGGCGCGAAACCGATGACCCGATCAAGGGCGGACTAGGCCGATGACCCTGCAACTGATCCTGCTGGTGGCCGCCGCCCTGTTCGCCATCGGGCTGTTCGGGGCGCTGTCCCAACAGGTCCTCGTGATGGTGATGATGGGCATCGAGGTGATGATCAACGGCGTGCTCCTGGCCGCAGCCGCGCTCTGGTTCCACCTGTCCCCCACACCCGACGGCCAAACCCTGTTGCTGGTCATCCTCGCCGCGATGACCGTTGAAATGGCGATGGGATTCGCCGTCGCCACCGTTTTCCACCGCTCACGGAACTCGGACATGACCGATACCGCCACGGAGCTGCACGGATGACGGCCGCACTCCTGGCGGCCGTCGGACTGCCGGCCATCACCGGGACCTTCCTGCTGCTGGCCGGGCACCGCGCCAACCGCCTCGCCCCCGCGCTGGCTCTCACTGCTGCCGCGCTGACCCTGGTCGCCGCCATCGCGTCCGCCGTGGCCATGCCCCGCTTCGGGGTGCCGTTCATCTCATCCGGCGGTGCGGCCCTGGTCGTGGATGGCCTGGGCGCCGTCCTGCTGCCGACGGTGGCGGCCGTGGTCCTGCTCGTCCTCGTGTTCGCTGCCGCCGAAGACACACGCCCGGCGGCGCGCTTCCACGGGCTCATGCTGGTCTTCACCGCCGCGGTGATGGTCACGGTGGGCGCCACGTCGCTGCCGGCCTTGCTTGGCGCGTGGGAGGTCATGGGCGCGACCTCCTATGCCCTGATCGGTTTCCACTGGCGCAAACCCTCGACGATTCCCTCCGGGCTGGTCGCCTTCACCGTGACACGCGCCGCCGATCTGGGCCTCTACGCCGCGGCAGGAGCCGCCGTCGCCGCGGGGACCGGCTGGCAGTTGGACGCCCTCGCCTCCGCGGAGGGGCCGTGGCTGCATGTGCTGGCCGCCGGCGTGCTTTTGGCGGGCCTGGGGAAGGCGGCGCAACTACCGTTTAGTTTCTGGCTCTCCCGGGCGATGGAGGGCCCGAGCCCGGTCAGTGCCCTGCTGCACTCGGCGGCCATGGTCGCCATGGGCGGATACCTTCTGCTCCGGCTCGAGCCGCTGTTGCTGGCCTCCGGGTGGGCCGGCCCGGCGGCTGCCTGGATCGGTGCCGCGACCGCGATCGTGCTCGGCATCGTGGCGCTGTGCCAGAGGGACCTCAAGCAGTTGCTGGCCGCCTCGACTGCGGCCCAACTGGGTTTCGTCGTCCTGGCCGCCGGCATCGGCGCCACCGCCGGAGGGACCTCGCAGCTCGTCGCCCACGCAGCCACCAAGGCGTTGTTGTTCCTTGCCGCCGGCGCGTGGTTGACGGCCGTGGGCTCGAAACAACTTCCAGCCCTGCGCGGCATCTATCGGCGCTGGCCGGTGGTCGGCGCCTCGTTCCTGGTCGGGGCACTGTCCCTGGCCGGGCTGCCTCCGCTGTCGTTGTGGCTGGCGAAGGACGCGGTCCTCGCCGTCGCCTTGCACCAGCATCCCGCATTGTATGCTGCCGGATTGCTCGGTGCCGCCCTCGCCGCCGCGTATTCGGCGAAGATGATCGCCGTGGTCTGGGCCAGACCCGACATGCAGCAGCAGGCCGACATGGAGCGCAAACTGTGGGATGCCGAAGAACGAGGAACCCGCAAGGTCCCCGTGGTGGCGACGGTGCCTCTGGTGGTCCTGGCGGCATCGGCTGCATTGCTGGGCGCCACCGCCCTTCCGGTACTGTCCGGACCGTTCCGCGCACTGTTGGGCGCGCAGGCGGAGGCGGAAAGCAGCGGGTGGGAACTGCTCGCTTCGGCCGCGATTGCCATCGTCGTATCGGCCCTGGTGCTGGTTCGGGGTGTGCCGCGCCTGGCAGCCGCCGAGAACTGGTTTGGCCTTGAACGGGCCGCGGAAACCGTTTTCGTACGTCCCATGTTCGCCACCGCGGCCGTCCTGTACCGGCTCGACCACCGCCTGGAGAAGGCGGTGCTTGGTGCCGGCCGCTTTCTGAACCGGTCCGCAGCGGTGTCCGGCGACGTGGACGGCAGCGTGCAACGCGCGTTGCGTGCCGTACTGGGTGGGGTCAACGGCCTCGGGCGGTTGGCCCGCCGCGCCCAAACGGGTGCCGTGGCCGATTACTTTGCTGCGGCGGTCCTCGTCTGCGTTGCCGCCCTCGTCCTGCTGATCGTCGTTAGGTAGCCCCCATGCTCAGTGTCATCGTCTTCCTGCCGCTCGCGGCCGCGACCTTCCTCGCCCTCGCCCGTCGGCTGCCCGAAAAAGTTGCGCGGCTGACCTGGTTGGCCACGACCCTCGTGGATTTGGCGTTGTCGGTCATGCTCGCGATTGCCGGCGGCTCGGGCCCGAACGGACTCGTGGCCGAGGAGCGGGTGGAGTGGATGCCGCAGCTTGGCAGCAGCTACCATCTCGGCGTCGATGGCATCTCCCTGCCCCTGCTGCTGCTGACCGGCGTCATCTTCGTGGCCTGCGCCATCTGGGCCCTGCGCGAGACCGACAGGCCCCGCCCCCAGGCCGCCTTGTTCCTGTTCCTGCAGACGACCTGCCTCGGGTTGTTCTGTGCACAGGACCTGATCCTGTTCTTCCTGTTCTTCGACCTCTCGATCGTGGGCATGTACTTCGTCATTGCCGGCTGGGGACACGGAAACCAACGTCGCTCCGCACTGGTGTTCTTCATCTACACCTTCATGGGTTCCCTGTCCCTGCTGTTGGGATTCATCGGCCTCTATCTCGGTGCCGCCCCCCACACCTTCGACATGGTGGAACTCTCCCGCCAGGACGCCTTCACCGGAACCCCGCTGGCGGGCGGCTTCGTGCTGGCGGCGGTCATCCTGGGCCTGGCCGTGAAGACACCGACCTTCCCTTTCCACTCCTGGCTGCCACCGGCACACACCGATGCCCCGGCCATCGGCTCGGTCGTCCTGGCCGGCCTGTTGCTGAAGATGGGCACCTACGGCTTCGTCAGGATCGCGATGCCCATGCTCCCGGACATTTGGCGGGCGTGGGCGTGGGTGGTCGTCGCGATCGGCATCGTCTCGGTCCTCTACGGCGCCCTCGTCGCGGTCGTGCAGACAGACATCAAGCGCATGATCGCCTTCACCTCCGTCAACCACATGGGCTACGTCGTGCTCGCTGTCGGCGCCGCCGGCGTCCTGGGTGCCAACAACGCCGAAGCACAGCAGCTGGCCATCGTCGGGGCCGTAACCCAAATGGTCTCCCACGGCCTGGTCACCGGGGCCCTGTTCCTGCTCGCCGGTGTCTTCCACGACCGCACCGGAAGCTACGACCTGCGCCGGTATGGTGGCCTGGCCCACCCCGCACCACGGTTCGCCGGGTTCTTCGCGATCGCCGCATTCGCCTCGCTCGGACTTCCGGGCTTCAGCGGCTTCATCGCCGAATTCCAGATCTTCACCGGCAGCATCGGAACCACCCCCTGGGCCCTGGTGGCCCTTCCCGGCATCCTGATCACCGCAGTCCTTTTCTTGCGCGCATTCCAGCACGTGTTCACGGGCCAGACACGGGAACTGTCCGTCGGTTTCAGCGACCTGCGCCCCCGCGAGAGCACGGCCCTGGCCATCCTGATGGGGCTGTCCGTGCTCATCGGTCTCATCCCCGGCCCGCTGCTGGCGATGATCGGACCCGCGGCGCAGAACCTCGTCGTCAGCCTGGGCCCATGACGGCAATGGCAATGGACATGGACTACCCGGCGCTGCTGCCAGAGATCATCCTGCTCGCCACGGCAGTGCTGGTGCTGCTGGGCGGCAGCTTCCTGCCCCGCACCCGCCAGCATCCCACCCGCTGGCTCACCCTCGGTGCCCTGGTCGCCAGCGCAGCGACCGGGATGGCGGCAGTGCCGGGAGGGCCGGAGTCGATCTTCAGTGGAACCTACGCACTGGACCCGTCCACTGCGGTCGTTCGGATGGCGGCCCCGCTGGCCACGCTCGTGGTGGTCCTGCTCGGCCGGCATGAATTCGCCGGCACGGCGCGTGAAAGCGAAACCTATGCCCTGTTGTTGCTGGCCACGCTCGGAACAGTCGTGATCGGGGGGACGACCGACCTGCTGGTCCTGGTCGCCGGGTACCTGCTGGCGAGCATCCCCCTGTACGCGCTGATCGGCCTATCGCGCAGCGGGATGGCCGCCGAGGCAACCCTTAAGACCTACCTCATCGGCGCCCTGTCCGGAGTCCTGCTCATGGCAGGCGTTGCCGTGCTGACCGCAGTTGCCGGCACGAGCGGCTACGCGGGCATGACGGAGGCTCTTCCCCAGGCCCCGCAGGCCGCCGTCGCCGGCGGGGCCGTGGCGGTCCTCATCGGCTTGACCTTCAAGGCCGGTGCGGTGCCCGGCCACTTCTGGATCCCCGACGCCAGCCAGGCCTCTGGGATAGGCATCGCAGCGTTCATCACGACCGTGCCGAAGATCGGAGCACTCGTGGCCATGGGCCGGCTGGTGGCACTCATGCCCGCCACGGTGGATGTCCCGCTGCTCGTGGCCGTGCTCGCAGCGGCCAGCATGGGCATCGGAAACCTTGCCGCGTTGGCGCAGGAGAACGTCAGGCGTCTGCTGGGCTGGTCGACGGTCAGCCAGGTCGGCTACCTGCTGATGCCCGTTGCCGTCATCACCCGCAGCGAGGGCGCCTCGGTGGCCCTGTTGGCCTACATCGTCTTCTACGCGCTAACGAACCTGGCCGTGTTCGCCGTCGTCGCCTGCTTCCCCCGGCGCGAAGAGCTGGGCGACTGGGTGGGATTGGCACGGGGGCACCCGTGGCTGACCGGTTCCCTCGTCGTGGGGGCCCTCAGCCTCGTGGGAACACCGCCCACGGCGGTGTTCCTGGGAAAGGTCGCCGTGTTCACCGTCGCCTGGAATGGCGGCATGTCCTGGCTGGTCGTGTTCGCCGCAGCCAACACGGTGCTGAGCCTTGTCTACTACCTCAGGCTCATCCGCCCCGCCTTCCACCCCGCCGGGGACTGCAGCACCGGTTTGTCCACGGCGCCACGGGAGGTTGCCCGCACCGTGGTGGCCACCGCTATGGTGCTCGGTGCCCTGGTCCTCGCAGCCGGGGCCGTCGGGGCCGGAATCTGGTTCGCCGTCGCCGGGTGAACCGCTTCGGTCATCGGGCCA
This sequence comes from Arthrobacter rhombi, assembly GCF_039526245.1. Taxonomy (NCBI): domain Bacteria; kingdom Bacillati; phylum Actinomycetota; class Actinomycetes; order Micrococcales; family Micrococcaceae; genus Arthrobacter; species Arthrobacter rhombi. The sequence continues at coordinate 6,638 of NZ_BAAAIV010000018.1, read as the reverse complement.
ACCACGCGGGATGGCGGGCGTGGTCGATCGTGCGTTGTGGCTGCACTTTCCGCTTACCGTGTACCGCCAGGAAGACTTCGAGGACCATCGTCTTGCATCACCGCTCGGAACCAACGGCCAGGGAGGGAAAGGTCGTCGAGACCAAAAGGACACGGTTCCGTAATCAATTCGTGACTTTTACATCCGTTTCATGTAAATTCGTTCCCGTGCCGGGCTTCCTATGAGCCCGGCACACCCAAGTGGATTGCCGAACACTGCCACCACTGCGGGGTCCGTTCACGCAATTGCTGGCAGTGGCGGGGGAACCAAATCCGGGCCCACCGGGCCCTTGGGGTTAAGCGCCTCGCGCTGACTTGTCAGCGCGGGACGCCGAGTGGCTCCCACTCGAACCCGACAGCTAACCCCGCAGGCATTGGGAGAGGTAACCAACACATGACCAAGCGACACTTGGGCCGCCACCGCGCCATGCCCGTCCGCAGCAACCCCTTGGGCTCGATCTCCAAGGCAGTCTCCTCCAACGCCGGCTCAGTTGGCCGCCAGGCCGCAGTCATCGCCGCGGCTTCCGGCCTCGTGCTGACCCTCGGCGTTCCGGCCGAGGGCGCGCCGTCCGCCCGTGAAGCCGCCAAGGCCCCGGCAGCTGACATCCTGCGCACTTCCGTGGACTCCCCCGCCGCCGTCACCGTTGCGGACGCCAAGCCACAAGAGCTGAAGCAGATCAAGGTCTCCGTCGCCGACGTCAAGTCCACCGACGGATCGGCCCACCGCGCAGCATTGCGCAAGGCCGCAGCCGAACGCGAAGCAGCCCAGGAGGCCGCTGAACGCGAGGCCGCCGCGGACCGCGCAGACGCCCAGACGGAAGCCGCCGCAGCTGCCGAGCGCGAGGAAGCAGCCGCAGGCGCTGCGATGACCCGCCAGAGCCGCCAGTCCTCGACGCCGGCGCCGTCTAGCACGAACGACAACGCCTCGTCGACCGGTACGGTCACCACGGCCTCCACTCCCGCTCCGGAGAAGGCCGAAGCCAGCCCGGCATCCAGCGCGGGCCTCTCGGGGATCGCGGGCATGGCCATGAGCTACAAGGGGACACCCTACGTGTGGGGCGGAAGCAGCCCCTCGGGCTGGGACTGCTCCGGCTTCATCCAGTACATCTACGGCAAGGCCGGCATCAGCCTGCCCCACAACACGACCGCCATCCGCACCAGTGGAAAGTTCGTGAAGACCTCCAATCCCAAGCCCGGCGACCTGGTCTACCAGAACGGTGGCAGCCACGCTGGTATCTACATCGGTGGCGGCAAGATCATCGGCGCGCAGAACCCCTCCGTCGGCACCGTTGTCCGTCCGGCCGACAGCCCGTACGGCCCGTTGATGGGCTACTACACCTACGTAGGCTAGACAGGATACGAAAGAGGGCCCATCCATTACCCGGATGGGCCCTCTTCGTCGTTCCAGGGCCAGACGCCGGGGCCGCTCACGCGTCCTGCCCCTTGGTCCACGCGGTCTCTCCCGAAGGCGGCGACGGTTGCCATGTTCTGGGTCCCAGGAAGCCGGCCTCCTGCAAGCACGCCACTAGCTGCGGCTCAGCCGACACGTGGCAGGGAGCACCCAGGTGTCCTGCCCATGGAGGTTGGTGGCACTCGGCGTGGCAGGTAGATAAAGAGGGCCTGAACTTAGATGTTCCACTTCCTTGGAAGTGGAACACCCCCTGCCCACCATGCCGGCACGAACGGACACGCCCCGGATTATTGTTCCAGAACTAAGCCCAAAAGATCGTCCCGGAAGAACCGTACGAGCACGACTTCCGATACCATGGCCGCATGGACATTGGGTATGCGCGCGTTTCGACTGCGAAACAGGACCTCGACCGGCAGATCGATGCCCTGCGCGCCGAGGGCGTCGCCGATCGTCATATCTATGTGGACAGGAAATCCGGCTCGACCACCGAGCGGCCGGGACTCCGCGAAGCGCTGGACCATGCACGGGATGGGGACGTGGTAGTCGTGCACACCCTGGACCGGCTCGGCCGCACCGTTCGCGATACCTTGAACCTCATCCACGACCTCGCCGAGCGCGGCGTCGGCGTACGGAACCTGGCCGATCCCATCCGGGTCGACTCGGCCAACCCCGAGGACCCCATGTCCCAACTCGCGGTGGTCATGCTGGCCCTCTTCGGCCAGATGGAGAGGACCTACGCGATCGAGCGGGCAGCCCACGCCCGGGCAGTGGCCACCAGAAAAGGCAAGCGCATCGGCCGGCCCAGCGTCGTCGACCCGTCGAAACTCGCCTATGCCGAACACCTGCGTGACCAGGGCAACTCCGTCCGGGAAATCGTGGAGAAGACCGGCATCACCCGCTCAAGCCTCTACCGGCACCTGCCGCCCCGGCCCCCGGAAATTCTGACCGCCGAGGGAGAACGCGAGAACCACTGAAGCACACCATCAGGTTGCTGGTGCAGACGACTACGGACCGGAATGCTGCTTGGTGCAGTGGACTTCGGACATCATTGCCGTCCGAAGTACTGCATTACCCTGTGATGACGGCGATCCCAGTGCGGTCGACTTCTGAAAATGACAACGAAAAGAGGCCCCGCGGTTTCCCTGCGGGGCCTCCCGGCAAACATTCGTTATTTGGGACCGGCCAGGTGCGCGGAACTCAACAGCAGCTGGTTCCGCAAGAAGGCGTCTCCCGATCTCCGGTGATGGCAGAAATTGGCTGCGTACATGCTTCTCCCTTCCATGCCTCGACCCCTTCCCGGACGGCGAAAATCACGATCACCAGGCCGGCCACCGGGTCCGCCCAGCTCCAGCCGAAAAGGCTGTTGAGCAGGAGGCCGACCAGGACGGCAGCCGAGAGGTACGAGCAGATCAGGGTCTGCTTCGAATCGGCAACGGCCGAAGCGGAGCCCAGTTCCCGGCCGGTGCGGCGTTCAAGGAGGCTGAGGAAGGGCATCACCGCGAGGCTGACGGCCGCCAGGACGATGCCGACAGGACTGTGCTCGGCTTCCTTCAACCCGGCCAGGGTGAGCAATGCACTGGCGCTCACATAGGCGGCAAGAGCGAAGAACGATAGTGCGATCAGACGCAGGGCCTTCCTTTCCCGGCTCTCGGGATCACGCGCCGCGAACTGCCAGGCAACTGCCGCAGCCGAGAGCACTTCAACAATGGAATCCAACCCGAAACCGACCAGGGCGACCGAGGAAGCTGCCGCGCCGGCCGCGAGGGCGATGACGGCCTCGATCACGTTGTAGGTGATCGTGAGGGCGACGATGATCCTGATACGCCGCTTGAGCAGTTCCCTGCGCTGCTCATGGAGTTTGATCGTGTTCAGCATGTGCAACCTGGCCCCTCGCAGCAATCGGGCTCGACCCGCAGGACGACGCGGAGCAGCTCATCCATGGCGGCGCCCAGATGGGGGTCGCTCAGCCTGTACCAGGATCGCCTGCCCTCGGGGATCGCTTCGACCAGCCCGCACCCGCGCAGGCAGGCCAGCTGGTTGGACATGACCTGGCGGGAAACGCCGAGGGCGTCGGCCAGGTCGGAGGGAAAGGCCGGCGCCTCACGCAGGGCGAGCAACACGCCAACCCGTGTGGAGTCGGATAGCGCGTGGCCAAAACGTGCCAGGGCGGCAGTGTGGGAAGCGGTGGCAGTTGCGTTCATGCTTAAACAGTACATGGAATCCTGAATTAAGGGGTCGGTGTACTGGTTTTGTTCACACCTGGTTATCCTCTGGGCGAACGTTCGCCTTTTGTCAGGAAGTCCGGCAATACTTGAAGAGTGCTCAGTGCAGCCGGCCATGAAAGACCTATTTGTGGTTAAAAGAAAAAGGAATCCGCTCCAACGGATTCCATTTTCTAACGGCCAATTTCAAAGTGGCTTCGCGTCCTTGGGAGTAGTCCAAGGTAGTAAGACACCATCAGACTATTCCCCTGTCCTATCTTGGTCAACCGGAGGTTGATCACGTGGGCTTTGGCCGCAACGCCATCTTTCAATCGGAAAGGTGGTGACTATGGACCGCAAGGAACATAGCTGCCAGGGCGGTACGCCGGGAGGATTCTGGGTTATGTGGGCCATTGGCCTATTTGTCCAGGTTTTCCTGGCCTGCTACCCGGGATAAAACGAGAAGGCACCCCGTGGAGCGGTACCGCTCCACGGGGTGCCTTCCGTGTGCGTCCCCTACCCCTCTTCCCCCGCTGGATCCATCAGCGCGGGGCCGTTGTTGTGGCCGGCCGATGGGGAGTTAGCGCATCCGGCTATCGAGCGGTCGCGTTGAGCTCCTCCAGCAAGCGCGTGGTCCTGGCCCGGATGTCGTCGCGTACCAGCCTCATCCTTTCCATTCCTTCGATCCCCCTCGTAGTAGGTTCATCGATGTCCCAGTTCCGCAGCCGGGCTCCCGGAATCGGCTCCAAATCCGCTTCCCGGCCAAGGATGATCACCAGGTCGACGCCGGCGAGCAGTTCCCTGGTGATGGGTTTGGGTCGCTCGTCGCCGATTTCGATGCCAAGTTCGGACAGGGACTGCACTGACTGAGCGTTGAGTCCGTTGCCGGGCTTGGTACCGGCGGTGCGGACGTCGACGCGGCCTCCGGCAAGGTGGCGCATGAGCGCCCCGGCCATTTGGGATTTTCCGCCGTTCTTGACGCAGACGAACAGGACTACCGGCCTGCCATCAACGGAAAGGGGTTCCTCCCTCCGGGTGCCGGTTCCCGGCATAGGATTCGTGGTCGCCGCGGCCGTCAACGTCTGGTGTCCGCGCGTGGCGCCGGTTCGGGCCGCCTGGTCATTCTGCACCGGAACGTCCATGGGCCAGGCCGGTTGGAATGCCGATGAGCACGGGTTCGGGCGCAGCACAGCATGAGCCTGCCGCGTCGCCAGGCTCAGAGGCCTCGGAGGGCGCATCACAGGTACCGCCAAGGTCCGTGGAGCAGACGCCGGTTTCGGGCAGTTCCAGGTGGACCTGTCCGGCAGCGGCCATGTCCCCTGCTATGGCGGCGACGATGGACCGAACCTGTTCGTATCCCGTGGCGAGCAGGAAGGTCGGGGCCCGTCCGTAGGATTTCATGCCGGCGATGTAGAAGTCCTTGTCGGGGTGGGCCAGTTCCTTGGCCCCGTGCGCCGGAACGGTCCCGCAGGAATGGAATTCGGGGTCGATCAGCGGCCCCAGGGCCCGTGGGGCTTCCACGGCGGGATCCAGTTCCAATCGGATTTCCCGCAGGATGCCCAGGTCGGGTCGGAAGCCCGTGGCGGGGATCAACACGTCAACTTCCAGCGTCGTTTCGCCCTCCGGTGTGGCTCCCGTGACGGCGAGCCGGTTACCTGCCACGAATCCGGTGGTCGTGAAGGAGATATGCACGTCGATGTGCCCGTCCTCGACGAGTTTGCGCAGACGGGTCCCCAGTTGGCCACGCGCGGGCAGCCCGTCGAGGTCCCCCCCGCCGTAGAGGCCGGAGGTGTCGCTCCCACGAACGGCCCAGCTGATGCGGGTTCCGGGCTCGTTCTTGGCCAACTGGCCCAGGGAGATGAGGGTGTTGGCGGCCGAGTGCCCGGCTCCGATGACCAGGACGTGTTTGCCTGAGAAGCAGGCCCGGTCGGCACCGGTCACGTCCGGCAGTGGTGCGGTGATCAGGCCGCGGGCGATGGCTTCGGCTTCGCCGGGGGCGGGCAGGCCGGCTTGCCCGAGCGGGTTGGGTTGGGCCCAGGTTCCGGAGGCGTCGATGACGGCGCGTACCCGGTGGTCTTCCACCGTGCCGTCTTCGGTTTCCGTGCGGACCAGGAAGGGGCGTTCGTCCCGTCCCCGGGAGTGTGTCTTGTCCATCCCGGCCCGGCTGACGGCCGTGACGGTGGTGGATGTGTGGAGCGCGTTGCGGATGGCCGGGAGGGTGGCGAGGGGTTCGAGGTACTGTTCCACGAGCTCGGCGCCGTAGGGCAGGGATGACAGTCGAGGTTCGGTCCAGCCGGTGGTCTCGAGCAGGCGGCGTGAGGCGGGGTCGATGTTGTGCCGCCAGGGGGAAAACAGCCGGACGTGTCCCCAGTTCCGGATGGAAGCGCCGGCCTGGTGGCCGGATTCGAAGATGAGCGGGACCAGGCCGCGTTCGATGAGGTTCGCTGCCGCGGCCAGGCCCACGGGACCGGCGCCGATGATGGCAACCGGGAGGTCGTTCGGTTGGTTCGTCATATCCATCGTTCTCCTTGGGTGGTACGTACTCGTTTGCCTTCGGCCACCTGCTTGGATCTGCGGGCGGCGGTGTCCGCTAGGTGGTCGGCAGCAGTTCTGCGATGAGGCCCTGGATGCGGGTCTTGATGTCGTCGCGGATGGGCCGGACGGCCTCGATGCCCTGCCCTGCCGGGTCATCGAGTTCCCAGTCCTCGTAGCGTTTGCCGGGGAAGATGGGGCAGGCGTCACCGCAACCCATGGTGATCACGACATCGGATTCCCGCACGGCATCCACGGTGAGGACCTTGGGCGTTTCGGCGGACATGTCGATGCCCTCCTCGGCCATGGCCGCCACGGCGGCCGGATTGACCGAGTCCGCTGGCTCGGATCCGGCAGAACGGACCTCGATGGCGCCTGCGGACAGTGCAGCGAGGTAGGCGGCGGCCATCTGGGAGCGTCCGGCGTTGTGGACGCAGACGAACAGCACGGACGGCT
>NZ_BAAAIV010000017.1:0-2697 GCF_039526245.1 Arthrobacter rhombi | reverse complement strand
GGCCTCGCCCTGGAGAGTGCGTGGATGCTGAAGTCCTCGAGGTCCACAGGGGTCCACTCCCATGGCAGCTTCTCGCAGTATGCGGAGAAGCGGCGGATGAAACTGGTCCTGACGTCGATGGTTTGCCTTGACAACCCGCGGCTTTGTTGCTGGTCGTCCCATCCTTGGAGCATCGCGTTGAAGATGAACGCAGGCTCGTCCAACGGACGGACGTTGCCCAACACATGCAGCGGGGACTCCCCCACTTCGCGTTGGTTGGCCATCGCCCGATCGTTGCATTAAACGCAACAATGATGCAATGGCTTTCGGATCTCAATCCGGTGCCGGTGCGGGGCCCGAGGGGTGGACGGCCGATGGGGAGTTAGCGCATCCGGCTACCGCGCGGCCGCGTTGAGCTCCCCCAGCAAGCGCATGGTCCTGGCCCGGATGTCGTCGCGTACCAGCCTCATCCTTTCCATTCCATCGATCCCCCTCGTGGAAGGTTCATCGATGTCCCAGTTCCGCATCCGGGCTCCCGGAATCGGTTCCAATTCCGCTTCCCGGCCAAGGGTGATCACCAGGTCGATGCCGGCGAGCAGTTCCCTGGTGATGGGTTTGGGTCGCTCGTCGCCGATTTCGATGCCAAGTTCGGACAGGGACTGCACTGATTGTGCGTTGAGTCCGTTGCCGGGCTTGGTGCCGGCGGTGCGGACGTCGACGCGGCCTCCGGCAAGGTGGCGCATGAGCGCCCCGGCCATCTGGGACTTTCCGCCGTTCTTCACACAGACGAACAGGACAACCGGCTTGCCATCAACGGACCCATGTGTGGCGTCGGTTCGGGCCGCCTGGTCATTCTGCACCGGAACGTCCATGGGCCAGGCCGGTTGGGATGCCGATGAGCACGGGTTCGGGCGCAGCACAGCATGAGCCTGCCGCGTCGCCAGGCTCAGAGGCCTCGGAGGGCGCATCACAGGTACCGCCAAGGTCCGTGGAGCAGACGCCGGTTTCGGGCAGTTCCAGGTGGACCTGTCCGGCAGCGGCCATGTCCCCTGCTATGGCGGCGACGATGGACCGCACCTGTTCGTATCCGGTGGCGAGCAGGAAGGTCGGGGCCCGTCCGTAGGATTTCATGCCGGCGATGTAGAAGTCCTTGTCGGGGTGGGCCAGTTCCTTGGCCCCGTGCGCCGGAACGGTCCCGCAGGAATGGAATTCGGGGTCGATCAGCGGCCCCAGGGTCCGTGGTGTTTCCACGGCGGGATCCAGTTCCAGTCGGATTTCCCGCAGGATGCCCAGGTCGGGGCGGAAGCCCGTGGCGGGGATCAACACGTCAACCTCCAGCGTCGTTTCGCCCTCCGGTGTGGCTCCCGTGACGGCGAGGCGGTCACCTGCCACGAATCCGGTGGTCGTGAAGGAGGTATGCACGTCGATGTGCCCGTCCTCGACGAGTTTGCGCAGACGGGTCCCCAGTTGGCCACGCGCGGGCAGCCCGTCGAGGTCTCCCCCGCCGTAGATGCCGGAGGTGTCGCTGCCACGCACGGCCCAGCTGATGCGGGTTCCGGGCTCGTTCTTGGCCAACTGGCCCAGGGTGATGAGGGTGTTGGCGGCCGAGTGCCCGGCTCCGATGACCAGGACGTGTTTGCCTGAGAAGCGGGCCCGGTCGGCACCGGTCACGTCCGGCAGTGGTGCGGTGATCAGGCCGCGGGCGATGGCTTCGGCTTCGCCGGGGGCGGGCAGGCCGGCTTGCCCGAGCGGGTTGGGTTGGGCCCAGGTTCCGGAGGCGTCGATGACGGCGCGTACCCGGTGGTCTTCCACCGTGCCGTCTTCGGTTTCCGTGCGGACCAGGAAGGGGCGTTCGTCCCGTCCCCGGGAGTGTGTCTTGTCCATCCCGGCCCGGCTGACGGCCGTGACGGTGGTGGATGTGTGGAGTGCGTTGCGGATGGCCGGGAGGGTGGCGAGGGGTTCGAGGTACTGTTCCACGAGCTCGGAGCCGTAGGGCAGGGAGGACAGTCGGGGTTCGGTCCAGCCGGTGGTCTCGAGCAGGCGACGTGAGGCGGGGTCGATGTTGTGCCGCCAGGGGGAAAACAGCCGGACGTGTCCCCAGTTCCGGATGGAAGCGCCGGCCTGGTGGCCGCATTCGAAGATGAGCGGGACCAGGCCGCGTTCGATGAGGTTCGCTGCCGCGGCCAGGCCCACGGGACCGGCGCCGATGATGGCAACCGGGAGGTCGTTCGGCTGGTTCGTCATATCCATCGTTCTCCTTGGGTGGTTCGTGCTCGTTTGCCTTCGGCCACCTGCTTGGATCCGCGGGCGGCGGTGTCCGCTAGGTGGTCGGCAGCAGTTCTGCGATGAGGCCCTGGATGCGGCTCTTGATGTCGTCGCGGATGGGCCGGACGGCCTCGATGCCTTGCCCTGCCGGGTCATCGAGTTCCCAGTCCTCGTAGCGTTTGCCGGGGAAGATGGGGCAGGTGTCACCGCAACCCATGGTGATCACGACATCGGATTCCCGCACGGCGTCCACGGTGAGGACCTTGGGCGTTTCGGCGGACATGTCGATACCCTCCTCGACCATGGCCGCCACGGCGGCCGGATTGACCGAGTCCGCTGGCTCGGACCCGGCGGACCGGACCTCGATGGCGCCTGCGGACAGTGCGGTGAGGTAGGCGGCGGCCATCTGGGAGCGTCCGGCGTTGTGGACGCAGACGAACAGCACGGACGGCT
>NZ_BAAAIV010000016.1:17847-60560 GCF_039526245.1 Arthrobacter rhombi | reverse complement strand
GACCCACAGCGCCGATGGTACTGCACTCGGGAGGGTGTGGGAGAGTAGGACGCCGCCGGACCATTTTTAGAAGTTGAGGCCCTCAGCCCCTGGTTGAGGGCCTCAACTCGTTAACAGGCGAACCCGCTCTGGCAGCCGTGGTAGATCCGCGGCACGTGCGATTGTGGTGACTCGTCTAAGATTGAATGAGCTTAAGAAGCCCCTGGGACAATTCCCGGGGCACCCAAGATGTAACCCAGATGCGGCCCGGCCGGATCTCAGAGAGGAACGGCCACCGTGGCTGACGAACGCAATAATTTCCGAGGGCCGCGGGACGACAAGTCCAAGCGCACCGGATCCAACGACCGAGACCGTCGCGAGGGCGGTTTCCGTGGTGGCAATGACCGTAACGAAGGTGGTTTCCGTGGTGGAAACGACCGTCGTGAAGGCGGCTACCGCGGGAACAATGACCGTAACGAGGGTGGCTTCCGTGGCAAGCCGGAGCGTTCCGAGGGTGGTTTCCGTGGTGGAAACGACCGTCGTGAAGGCGGCTACCGCGGGAACAACGACCGCAATGAGGGTGGCTTCCGTGGCAAGCCGGAGCGTTCCGAGGGTGGTTTCCGTGGTGGAAACGACCGTCGTGAAGGCGGCTACCGCGGGAACAGCGACCGTAACGAGGGTGGCTTCCGTGGCAAGCCGGAGCGTTCCGAGGGTGGTTTCCGTGGCAAGGCGGAGCGTTCCGAGGGTGGTTTCCGTGGTGGAAATGACCGTCGTGAAGGTGGCTTCCGTGGCAAGCCGGAGCGTTCCGAGGGTGGTTTCCGTGGTGGAAGCGACCGTCGTGAAGGTGGCTACCGCGGGAACAGCGACCGCAATGAGGGTGGCTTCCGTGGCAAGCCGGAGCGTTCCGAGGGTGGTTTCCGTGGTGGAAGCGACCGTCGTGAAGGCGGCTACCGCGGGAACAACGACCGCAATGAGGGTGGCTTCCGTGGCAAGCCGGAGCGTTCCGAGGGCGGTTTCCGTGGTGGAAATGACCGTCGTGAAGGTGGCTACCGCGGGAACAGCGACCGTAACGAGGGTGGCTTCCGTGGCAAGCCGGAGCGTTCCGAGGGCGGTTTCCGTGGTGGAAATGACCGTCGTGAAGGCGGCTACCGCGGGAACAACGACCGCAATGAGGGTGGCTTCCGTGGCAAGCCGGAGCGTTCCGAGGGCGGTTTCCGTGGTGGAAACGATCGTCGTGAAGGCGGCTTCCGTGGCAAGCCGGAGCGTTCCGAGGGTGGCTTCCGTGGCAAGCCCCAGCGCAATGATGGCCCCTATCGCGGCCGGACCGAGGATCGGCGTTCGCACGATCTGAACACGGGTGATGACACACGTCGCAACTTCCCCGGCTTGGAGGAAGGCGAACGTCCCGCGCACAATCCTGCTGACCTGCGCGTTTCCAACCGCGCTGATCGTCCGCGTTCGCCGGAGATTGACCCGGATGTCACGGGCAAGGAACTGGACCGGATCACGCGCGCTGAGCTGCGGTACCTGGACGAGAAGAACTTTGACTGGGTAGCGAAGCACCTGGTGATGGCCGGCCGACTGATCGACATCGATCCCGAGGTCGCCTACGAACATGCCATGGCAGCAAGCCGTCGTGGAGGCCGCGTCGCCGTGGTGCGTGAAGCAGTGGGCCTGACCGCCTACACGGCAGGTAACTATGCCGAGGCGCTCCGTGAATTCCGCACCTTCCGTCGCATTAGTGGTTCAAACATCCACTTGCCCGTGATGGCGGATTGCGAGCGCGGTTTGGGCAAGCCGGAAAAGGCCCTCGAGACCGCGCACAGTGAAGAAGCGGAGACCCTCGATACCCCAGGGCGTGTGGAGATGGCCATTGTTGCCTCCGGCGCGCAGGCGGATCTGGGCAATCGGGAAGCCGCACTCGCGGAATTGCAGATCCCGCAGCTGGACATCAACCGGGCCTTCTCCTTCAGCCCTCGGTTGTTCGAGGCGTACGCGATCGCCCTCGACGCACTGGGCAAGAACGGCGAGGCCGAGCTCTGGCGGCGCCAGATCTCCTTGGCCGAGCGTGCCCTGGGCGTCGGTGAATTCTCTGATCCGGACATCATGGACCTCGGTGAGGACGAAGACGATGAGGAAGCACCCAGCGGCAGGCCGCGGGCACGTGACCTCGTCAACGACGCGGACTCTGAGGCAGCAGGGGAGGACGCGTCGGATGAGTCCGAGGCTTCTGCCGATGATGACGTCGATGCCGATGCCGATGCCGATGCCGATGCCGATGCTGATGCCGATGCAGATGCAGATGCCGACGTAGATGCCGACGTCGAAACGTCAGACGAGGCGCCGGTCGCTGACGGCACCGATGTGCCTTCGGAACTGCCGACGGAGGCTGTCACCGACGTCGACAGCGAGGATTCGGCCCCCACGACCGCTCCGGACGGGCTTTCGAACCCGTTCGAGACGGATAAGTAGGGGTCAGCTTCCACCATGCTGATCTCCGCCTTCGACGCCCTCCTCTCCGATCTGGATGGAGTCGTCTACGCCGGCCCGGACGCCATCCCCGGGGCCCCCGAGGCCCTGGGGCGCCTGGCCGGCGTCGGCGTCGAATTGGCGTACATCACCAACAATGCCTCCCGTTCCCCTGAAGTTGTCGCCCGGCACATCCGCCAGCTCGGCGCCCCGGCAGATGCGGGAAACGTCTTCGGTTCCGCCGACGCCGGCGCGGATCTGCTCGCCGAGCGGATCCCTGCCAGGAGCAAGGTCCTGGTGGTGGGGAGCGCCTATCTGCGTGACTGCGTCGTCGCCCGTGGGCTGACGCTGGCCGAGTCGGCGGAGGAAGCACCCGCAGCTGTCATCCAGGGGTTCGACCCCGACGTGAACTGGAGGGACCTCGCCGAGGCTGCCCACGCCATCAACGGCGGGGCGACCTGGGTGGCAACGAACACCGACATGACCATTCCGCGGGCCCGGGGCATCGCCCCCGGCAATGGCTCCCTGGTCGCGGCGGTCGCCACGGCCACCGGGAGCCGCCCGATCGTGGCCGGCAAACCGGAGCCCTTGCTCTTCCACGTCGCAGCGGAACAGCTCGAGGCGTCCCGGCCGCTGGTGGTCGGGGACCGGCTGGACACTGACATCCTCGGGGGAAACCGCGCAGGATTCGCCACCGCCGTCGTGTTCACCGGTGTCGACGATGCGACTGCCGTGCTGGGGGCACCATCGGACCAGCGGCCGCGGTACATCCTGGGAACGCTGGCGGAACTCTTCGGCGACTATCCTGTCGTCAGGGCCACCGGCAAGCAGATTGTCTGTGGCGAAGCACGCGCCGGCGTCGAGGGCAACACGATCACGGTGACCGGTTCGCGAGCGGATCTGGACGCCTGGCGCGCTGCCTGCTGCGCCTGGTGGTACGCCCACCCGCAGGAATCCGGAAGCACGACGCCGGAGCTCAACTTCAGCTCCTAGGTCACCATCCGGTGCCATCACCACCGGCCCGTAGCGAGGAGGAACATCGTGGATGACCAGCAGGACCTCTCCGGTCCCGGCCCCACCGGCGACGCAGCCGTCGACGCGCAACTCGAGGCCCTGGATGCCCTGGGCTCGTTGCCCCCCGGGGAACACCAGGCCGTCTACGCGGCCCTCCACGACGGACTCCGTCGGGTCCTCGACGAGGATCCCGCGGACGCATGAGCCGGCTCGACCAGGAACTTGTCTCCCGCGGGTTGGCGCGTTCACGCACCCACGCCGCGAAGCTCATCGCGGCCGGACGTATCAGCCTCGATGGCCTGACGGTGAGTCGTGCCGCCAAGCAGGTGGGGGAGGACCAGCGCCTTGCGGTCCAGGAGAGCACCGATGAGGAATATGTCAGCCGGGCCGGCCACAAGCTGGCCGGAGCGCTCGACGTGTTCAGCGACATCGAGGTCGCCGGACGGCGATGCCTGGACGCCGGCGCGTCCACCGGTGGCTTCACCGAGGTGTTGCTGCGACGCGGAGCCGCGGCAGTCCTCGCCGTCGACGTCGGACACGGCCAACTGGTCGAAACGATCCGCAATGACCCCCGCGTCGTGGTCCACGAGGGGATGAACGTGCGTCACCTGACGCCGGCGATGGTCGGCGGTGACGTCGACCTCGTGGTCGCGGACCTGTCCTTCATCTCCCTGCGCCTCGTCGTCGGTGCACTGGCAGCGGTGACCCGGCCCACCGGTGACCTGGTCCTGATGGTCAAGCCCCAATTCGAGGTGGGCCGGGACAATCTGGGGCGCACCGGCGTCGTGGGCAGTGCCGAGCTGCGGCGGTCCGCCGTCACCGGTGTCGTGCGCTCCGCAGCCGAAGCGGGTTTGCGGCTGGCCGGATTGGCCCGGAGTCCCTTGCCCGGCCAGGACGGCAACGTGGAGTTCTTCCTTCGGTTGGAGGCCGCTGGATCCGCCGATTACCCACAATCCGAAACCGACGCCGCCCGACTGGCCGATATTGACTATTCTTGAAACAGGTCCCGTTCTCGCGGAAGTCCCGTGTCCGGGGCGCGGTTCGAACATACTTTCGTCTACGGTGAAGTAGGTCCACAAGGGAAGGAACGCATGAGACGAATACTGGTCCTGGCGCACACCGGGCGGGATGATGCGCTCCGTGCCGCGTTGGACACCTGTCTTCGGCTGCGTGACTCCGGGCTTGTTCCCGTCATGCGTCGCGATGAGGTGCGCAACCTGCGCAACGCCCCCGACGGCAAGAGCCTCGAGGTGCAGATCCTGGGCGAGGACGTCGAACTCAGCGACATCGACCTGGGCATGGTCCTGGGTGGGGATGGAACGGTGCTGCGGGCCGCGGAAATGGTCCGGGACTCCGCAGTACCCCTGCTCGGCGTCAACCTCGGCCACGTCGGCTTCCTGGCCGAGAGCGAGCGGGCCGACCTGCGCCAGACCGTCGACTGGGTCGTGAACCGGCACTACGTCGTCGAGGAGCGCATGGCCATCGACGTGCAGGTCTGGCTCGGCAACCGGCGCATCTCCCACACCTGGGCGCTGAACGAGGCCGCCGTGGAGAAGGCCAACCGCGAACGCATGATCGAGGTCGTCATGGAAGTCGACGGCCGGCCCATCAGCACCTTCGGCTGCGACGGGATCGTCATGGCCACCCCGACCGGGTCGACGGCCTACGCGTTCTCCGCCGGGGGACCGGTGGTCTGGCCCGGGGTGGAGGCGCTGATCATGGTGCCCATCTCGGCCCACGCCCTCTTCGCCAAGCCGCTGGTGGTGGCCCCGACCTCCACCATGGCCATCGAGCTGCTCTCCCGCACCGACGCCTCCGGCGTGCTGTGGTGCGATGGACGGCGCACGCTGGAACTGCCGCCCGGTGCCCGCGTCGAGGTCACCCGTTCCTCGAAGCCCGTGCGCCTGGCCCGGGTGAACCGCACCCCCTTCAGCGAACGGCTGGTGCGAAAGTTCGAGTTGCCCACCAGCGGCTGGCGCGGCCCCGTTTCCGAGGTCCACCGCGACGCCGAGACCTCCGCGTTGCCGATCATCGATCCACCACTGCAGGTCGTCGAGCCCCGCCACTTCCAGCCGCGCCCGGAGACGGAGCAGCACCCATGATCGAGGAGATCCGGATATCGGACCTCGGCGTCATCACCCGGGCCACCTTGGAGCTGGATCCGGGATTCACCGTCGTGACCGGCGAGACCGGTGCCGGCAAGACCATGGTCGTCACCGCGTTGGGGCTGCTCCTGGGCAACCGTGCCGACGCCGGCGCCGTCCGTCATGGAGCCAAACAGGCGGTCGCCGAAGCCACCCTGCGGCTGCCGTCCGGCAGCCCCGCCTTGGCACGCGCCGAGGAAAGCGGAGCCATCGTGGAGGAGAACGACGGCGCCGCCGAGTTGATCCTCGCACGCATCCTCAGCGCGGAAGGGCGCAGCCGGGCTGCGGTCGGCGGAACGTCGGCCCCGGTGGGATTGCTCTCCGAGCTCGGCTCGCATCTGGTGGCCGTGCATGGCCAGAGCGACCAGTTGCGCCTGCGCAGCGCCATCGCCCAACGGGGGTCCCTCGACAAGTTCGGCGGTCCCGAGCTGGCCACGGCACGGACCGCCTACCAGAAGACCTACGACAGCTGGAAGGCGGTGGCCGCCGAACTCGAGGAGATCACCTCGGCGGCACGCGAACGGGTCAGGGAAGCGGAATCGCTGCAGCTGGCCCTCGAGGAGATCGACGCCGTCGACCCCCGGCCCGGCGAGGACGATGAACTCAAGGCCGAAGCGCAGAAGCTCTCGAACGTCGAGGGCCTGCGCTCGGCGGCGGTGACGGCCCATGGGGCGCTCACGGGGGATGAGTTCAGCGAGGACCCCAACGCCGTCGGCTTGGTTGAAACCGCGAAACGATCCCTCGAGATGGTCGCCGACGACGATCCGGAATTGCAGGCCCTGGGGGCCCGGGTCAACGAGATCGGCATCCTCGTGGCCGACGTGACCATGGAGCTGGGCAGCTACCTGGCCCGCCTGGACGGTGACGGGCCCGGCCGGCTGGCCGAGGTCGAGGAACGCCGTGCTGCGTTGAACCAGCTCATCCGCAAATACGCGCCCACCATCGACGAGGTCATCAGCTGGACCGAGACGGCCCGCCGACGCCATATGGACCTGCAGGACGACTCGGGCCGCGTCGAGGCCCTCAGCGCCCAGCTGGAGGGCCTGGAGGAGCGTCTGCGCCAACAGGCGACGACGTTGACCACACTGCGGACCGCAGCGGCGGCCCGGCTCTCGGAACGCGTCAGCGACGAACTGGCTGCGCTGGCCATGCCCGACGCCCGGTTCGTCGTGGAGGTCGGGCCCCTTGAGGAGCCGGCCCGCCACGGAGCCGACTCCATCGCCATGCTGCTCCAGCCCCACGCGGGAAGCGCCCCGCGACCCCTGGGAAAGGGTGCCTCCGGTGGCGAGCTGTCCCGCGTGATGCTGGCCATCGAGGTGGTCCTCGCCGAAACCGACCCGGTGCCGACGTTCGTCTTCGACGAGGTCGACTCGGGCGTGGGCGGCAAGGCAGCGGTGGAGATCGGCAAACGGCTGGCCATGCTTGCCCGGCACGTCCAGGTGATCGTGGTGACCCACCTGCCCCAGGTGGCCGCCTACGCCCAACGCCATATCCGGGTGATCAAGAACTCCGATGCCCACGCGCAGGATGGCGCGGGCTTCACCGCCAGTGATGTGCTCAGACTCGACGACGCCGACCGCGTACGTGAGTTGGCTCGCATGCTGGCCGGCCAGGAGCACTCCGACACGGCCCAAGCCCATGCCGAGGAACTCCTCGAAACGGCGCGCCAGGCCATGTCGGAACTGGCAACATAGGGCCCAGCGGGCCGTGGTGTCCCAGTCCCCGAGGACCAGGGAGCCCGGTCCGGGCAGTAGAGTGGCCACAACCCGTCCGGCGAATAGATGATAGGCTCGAATTCCGTGGTGCAGCGAACAATTTCCAAGTCCCGGTCCGAAACTACCAAGCAGATTTTTGTCACCGGTGGTGTGGCTTCGTCCCTCGGGAAGGGACTGACGGCCTCCAGCCTCGGTCACCTTCTGCGAGCACGTGGCCTCACGGTGACGATGCAAAAACTGGATCCCTATCTCAACGTGGATCCCGGCACGATGAACCCCTTCCAGCACGGTGAGGTCTTCGTGACCGACGACGGCTCGGAAACCGACCTCGATATCGGCCATTACGAGCGCTTCCTCGACGAGAACCTCGACGGGTCGGCCAACGTGACCACCGGACAGGTCTACTCCCGGGTCATCGAGAAGGAACGCCGTGGTGACTACCTCGGCGATACCGTCCAGGTCATCCCGCATATCACCGACGAGATCAAGCGCCGGATGCGGTTGCCGTCCGAGGCGGAGAACGCCCCCGATGTGATCATCACCGAGATCGGTGGCACCGTCGGCGACATCGAATCCCAGCCGTTCCTCGAATCGGCCCGCCAGGTACGCCAGGATGTCGGTCGCGGCAACGTGTTCTTCGTCCACGTGTCGCTGGTTCCCTACATCGGCCCCTCACATGAGCTCAAGACCAAGCCGACCCAGCACTCCGTGGCAGCCCTGCGGTCCATCGGCATCCAGCCGGATGCCCTGGTGATTCGCTCCGACCGCGAGATCCCCGATGAAATGCGGGAAAAGCTCGGACGCACCTGCGACGTCGACCCCGAAGCGGTCATCAACTGTGCGGATGCCCCGAGCATCTACGACATCCCGGTGATCATCCACGACCAGGGACTTGACGCCCATATCGTGCAGTCCCTGGGCCTGAAGTTCAAGGACGTCGACTGGACCCAGTGGACCCGTCTGCTGCACGCCGTGCACCACCCGGACCACGAGCTCGAGGTGGCCCTGGTCGGCAAGTACATCGACCTGCCGGACGCCTACCTCTCGGTCACCGAGGCCCTGCGTGCCGGCGGATTCGCCAACGAGACCCGGGTCAACATCCGCTGGGTCCCCTCGGACGAGTGCGCCACCGAAGCCGGGGCGAAGAAGGCCCTGCGCGGCGTCGACGCGATCTGCGTACCCGGTGGGTTCGGCATCCGCGGCCTCGACGGCAAGCTGGGCGCCCTGAAGTTCGCCCGGGAAACCGGCCTGCCGACGTTGGGCCTGTGCCTGGGCCTGCAGTCGATGGTCATCGAATACGCCCGCAATGTCGCCGGTCTGGATGATGCCTCCTCCACCGAATTCGAGCCGGACTCCCAGAACCCGGTCATCGCCACGATGGCCGAGCAGGAGGACATCGTCGCCGGCAAGGGAGACCTGGGCGGCACGATGCGGTTGGGCCTCTATGACGCCACCCTGGGCGAAGGCACCGTCGTGGCCGGGACCTACGGGACCACCCAGGTGGCCGAGCGCCACCGCCACCGTTACGAGGTCAACAACGCCTACCGGGCGCAGCTCGAGGAAGCCGGGCTGGTCTTCTCCGGGACCTCACCGGACGGCAAGCTCGTCGAATTCGTCGAACTTCCGGCCTCGCAGCACCCGTACTACGTCTCGACGCAGGCGCACCCGGAGCTCAGCTCGCGCCCGACCCGCCCGCATCCGCTCTTCATCGGGCTGATCAAGGCAGGGCTGGAGCACCAGAAGGCCGGACGGTAGGTCATGACCCTCCACGGTCCACACGGCGCCGGGCTGGGCGACGAACCCAGCCCGCGCCGCGTGCTCCACTCCGAATCGGTGTACGACGGGCGCATCTGGGACGTCGTGCAGGACACCTTCGAGCTGTCCGCCGGGGCTCAGCCGCTGGTCCGCGACTACATCAACCATCCCGGCGCCGTGGCCATCCTGGTCCTCGACGCGCAGGACCGGGTCCTGCTGGTGCGCCAATACCGCCACCCGGTGGGCATGATGCTGTGGGAGATCCCGGCCGGCCTGCTTGACGTGGCCGGGGAGGATCCGCGGGACGCCGCAGCCCGCGAACTGGCCGAGGAAGCGGACCTGACGGCCGGGCGCTGGGACGTGCTGACCGAGATCTTCAATTCCCCCGGTTCCTCCAGCGAGGCGCTGCGCATCTACCTCGCCCGGGAGCCGCACGACGTCCCCGAGCACGAGCGCTTCGAGCGCACGGAGGAAGAGGCGGAAATGCAGTGGGCGTGGGTGCCGCTGGAGGAGGCCGTGCAGGCCGTCCTGGGAGGCCGGATCCACAACCCCTCGGCCGTGGCCGGGGTGCTGGCCGTCGCTGCTGCCCGGGCCAACGGGTATGCCGACCTGCGCCCCGCCGATTCCGCCTGGACCGCGCATCCCCGCCACCGTTCCGCGGACGGGTAGAGGGCCGGTGAGCAGATGTCCACGGCCGTGACACCGGAACCCTCCTCCGCGGAGGGACCGGTCGAGGTTCCCGGACCGTTGGCCCGCGAAGTGGCCGCCTACCTCCAGCATGTAGCCGTCGAACGGGGGATGGCTGCCAACACGGTCTCCGCCTACCGCCGTGACCTGCAGCGTTACGCGCAGTTCCTGGCCACGCAGGAGGTCGGCTCGGCGACAGCCATCACCCGCCACCACCTCACCGCCTTCGCGCAATCCCTGCGCGACGGGTCCGACGGCGGTGCTGAACTCAGTGCCCGGTCCGCCGCGCGTTGCATCGTTGCCGTGCGCGGACTTCACCGTTTCTGGGCCCTGGAGGGGCTGACCACTGACAACCCGGCTGCCGACCTGCACCCTCCGGCTGCCGGACAGCGCCTGCCCAAGGCCATCAGCGTCGCCGAGGTCGCCGCCATCCTCGAGTCGGTTCCCACCGACACCGAGGCGGGACTGCGTGACCGGGCACTGCTGGAGTTCCTCTACTCCACCGGGGCACGTATCAGCGAAGCGGTCGGACTCGACGTCGATGACCTGCACCTGGAGCGTCCCGCCGATGGTCCAGCCGTGGTGCGGCTCTTCGGCAAGGGGTCCAAGGAGCGCATCGTGCCGCTGGGATCCTACGCGGCAGCCGCCCTGGAGGCCTATCTGGTGCGGGGACGCCCGGGAATGGCCGTCAAGGGCCAGGGGACACCTGCCCTGTTCCTGAATCTGAGGGGAGGACGCCTGAGCCGGCAGTCGGCCTGGTCCGTCCTCAAGGCGGCAGCTGGGCGTTCGGGCATCGGCAAGGACGTGTCCCCCCACACCCTGCGCCACTCCTTCGCCACCCACCTGCTGGAAGGCGGTGCCGACGTCCGCGTGGTGCAGGAACTGCTGGGCCACGCGTCGGTGACCACCACGCAGGTCTACACCATGCTCAACGCCCAGACCTTGCGCGAGGTCTATGCCTCGGCGCATCCGCGGGCCCGTGCCTGAGTCCGCCGAAGCCGGCCAGCTGGGCACCGCCGTCGTCCTGTGCCTGCTCCAACGCGGGCCGGCCGATCGCCGGGAGGTCCTGCTCGGACATAAGCTGCGCGGATTCGGACACGGGAAGTTCGTGCTGCCCGGCGGGAAGATCGAACCGGGGGAGGGGCCGGCCGAGGCGGCAGCCCGCGAGCTGGCCGAGGAAACGGGGCTCCACGTGGACCCGTCCAGCCTGCGGGGGATCGCGACCATCCGCTTCATCTTCCCGGCCAGCCCGGCGTCCGACATGTATTGCACGGTGTTCCGGGCCCCCGTTGCCACCGGGACGGCCCGGCGGACCGCGGAACTCTCGCCGTCCTGGCATCCGGTGGACCGGCTGCCGCTGGCCCAGATGTGGGAGGACTCCCCGCGCTGGCTCACGCCGTTGCTGCACGGCAGGGAACTGGACGCCGAGGTGGTGCTCGCCGAGGACAACCTCTCCGTGGCCAGCTACCGCGCCATCCCGCGCCGCTGAACGCGAAGACGCCCGCGGCGGGATGCCGCGGGCGCCGTGCGCTGTGGTGCCGGTGGGGTGGTGGACGCCCCTAGAACGAGCGCTGCTCCGGACCGTTGTAGGCCGAGAGCGGGCGGATCAGCGCATTGTTGGCACGCTGCTCCATGATGTGTGCTGTCCAGCCGGAAATCCGCGAGGCGATGAACAACGGGGTGAACATCTGGGTGTCGAAGCCCATCAGGTGGTACGTCGGCCCGGCCGGGTAGTCCAGGTTGGGCTTGATGTTCTTCGCCTCGGCCATGGCCGACTCGAGGCCATCGTAGAGGCCCAGGATCTCGTCACGGCCGAAGTACGCGATCATCGCATCCAACGCTGCCTTCATGGTGGGCACGCGGGAGTCACCGTTCTTGTACACGCGGTGGCCGAAGCCCATGACCTTCTTCTTCGCTGCCAGGGCTTCCTCCATCCACTTCTTGGCGCGGGCCGCGGCATCCTCGCGGGATTCGTCCGTGCGGATGCCGATCTCCTCGAAAGTGTGCATGACCGCCTCGTTGGCCCCGCCATGCAGCGGTCCCTTCAAGGCACCGATGGCCCCGACGATGGCCGAGTGCAGGTCCGAGAGCGTCGAGGTGATGACGCGTGCGGTGAACGTGGAGGCGTTGAACGAGTGCTCGGCGTAGAGGACCATCGAGACCCGGAACGCGTCCACGACCTCGGGCGCTGCCTCCTCGCCGTTGGTCATCCACAAGAAGTTCTGCGAGTAGTCCAGATCCTCGCGCGGTTCGACCAGCTCCTGCTTCCGGCGGCGGCGCTGGTCGTAGGCGACGACTGCCGGGAAGCGGGCCAACAGCGACTTGGCCTTCTCCAGCTCCGCCTCCGGGGAGGAGTCCTCGGCCAGCGGGTGGTTGGCGCCGAGCACCGACACCGCGGTGCGGGCCACGTCCATGGGGTGGCAGTCCACCGGCAGCAGGTCGATGGCTGCCTTCACGTTGTCTTCCAGGGCACGGTTCGCCCGCTCGTAGGCGACGAACTCCTTCAGCTCGTCGTCGCTGGGCAGCTCACCGGTCCACAACAGCAGCGCCACTTCCTCGAAGCTCTTGGACGCTGCCAGGTCCTGGACCGGGTACCCGCGGTAGAGCAGTGAGTTCGTGTCGGGATTGACCTTGGAGACTGCCGTGTAGTCGACGACGACGCCGGCCAGGCCCTTCTTGATGTCGGTTTCGTTTTCGCTCATGATTGGTGCTCCTTTGAACCCGATGTCAGGTGTGCGTTATTGCCGTCGATGTCGAGCCCGGGAACCTGGAAATTGAAGATCCCGGTATCGAAGCGGTTGTAGGCCTCGTAGTCCACCAGATCATACAACCGGGCCCGCGTCAGCATCTGGGGGACCTGGCTTTCCTGGGTGCCGTCGGCCCCGATGGCATCGAGCACGCGTTCGGCGGCGCCCATGGCGCTGCGCAGCAGGGTCACCGGATAGATCACCAGGGCGACGCCGGCGTCGGCCAGGTCCGTGCGGGTGAAGAGCTCGGATTTGCCGAACTCGGTCATGTTGGCCAGCACCGGTACGTCCACTGCGCTGCACACGGCCTCGAACTCCGAGACATCACGCATGGCCTCGGGGAAGATGGCGTCGGCACCTGCATCCACCAGGGCCTTGGCCCGGTCGATGGCGGCGTCGAGCCCGTCGACCGCCCGGACATCGGTGCGTGCCATGATCAGGAAATTCGGATCCCGGCGGGCATCTGCGGCTGCGGCGATGCGCTTGACCATGGTGTCCAGCTCCACGACGTTCTTCCCGTCGAGGTGCCCGCACCGTTTGGGGTTGAACTGGTCCTCGATGTGGCAGCCCGCCAAACCGGCGTTCTCCAGTTCCTGGATGGTGCGGGCCACGTTCATCGGCTCGCCGAATCCCGTATCCGCGTCGACGATGGCCGGCAGATCGGTCATCCGGGCGATCTGCCCGGCCCGGCTGGCGACCTCGGTCAAGGTCGTCAGCCCGACATCGGGCAACCCGAGGTCATTGGCGAGCACCGCGCCGGAGATGTAGACGCCGTCGAACCCCTTTTCGCCGATGAGACGTGCCGAGAGCGGGTTGAAGGCACCGGGAAACTGGCGTGCGGTTCCCGGAACCAGCAGCTCGCGCAGGGTGCGCCGCTTGGCCTCGGGGGTGGCGGTTGAATACAACATCTAGAACAGTCCCTTCGGTGCGGAAGCGGCGTCGATGATCCCGGGGGCCGCGACGATGTTCAGCTGGTCCAGCTCGCCGCCGGCCAGCTCGGGCAGGCGCTCGGCGGCTGCGATGAAACGCTCGATCTCCTCCGGGGCCACGAGGTCCTGGGCCAGGGTGCGGAATTTGTTGATGTACTGCTCCCGGGCGAAGGGGCGGGCGCCGAGCGGGTGCGCGTCGGCGACGGCGATCTCATCGGTGATGACCGTTCCGTCCTTCAGGGTGATCTCCACGGACCCGCCGAAGGCCTTCTCTGCGATGTCCAGCGAGTGGTAGCGCCGGGTCCATTCGGCGTCCTCCTCCGTGGTGACCTTGTGCCACAACCCGACGGTGTCGGCGCGGCCGGCCCGCTCGGGGGAGTAGGAATCCACGTGGTGCCAGGCGCCATCCTGCAGGGCCACCGTGAAGATGTACGGGATCGAGTGGTCCAGCGTCTCGCGGGAGGCGGTGGGATCGTACTTCTGCGGGTCGTTGGCCCCGGAGCCGATGACGAAGTGGGTGTGGTGGCTGGTCTTGATGCGCACGCTTTCCACATTGGCCGGGTCAGTTGCCTCGGGGTGCTCGCCGTGCAGCTTGCGGGCCAGGTCGATCCACGCCTGGGCCTGGTACTCGGCGGAGTGTTCCTTCGTATAGGTGTCCAGGATGGCGCGCTTGGCTTCGCCGGCCTCCGGAAGCGGGACCTCGTAGGAGGCATCGGGACCGTCGAGCATCCAGGCGATGACCCCGTCTTCGCCCTCGTAGATCGGCACGGGGGAGGTCTGCCCGCGCATGGCGCGGTCGGCTGCCTCGACGGCCATCTTGCCGGCAAAAGCGGGGGCATGGGCCTTCCAGGTGGAGATCTCGCCCTTGCGCGACTGGCGGGTCGCCGTCGTGGTGTGCAGTCCCTGGCCGACGGACTGGAAGATGGTCTCCACATCGAGTCCGAGCAGGGTGCCGATGCCGGCGGCGGCCGAGGGGCCCAGGTGGGCGACGTGGTCGATCTTGTGAGCGTGCAGGCAGATGGCCTTCACCAGGTCCACCTGGATCTCGTAGCCGGTGGCGATGGCGCGCACCAGGTCGGCGCCGGAGGCCCCGGTGTGCTGGGCGACGGCAAGGATCGGGGGGATGTTGTCACCCGGGTGGGAGTACTCGGCGGCCAGGAAGGTGTCGTGGTAATCCAGCTCGCGGACGGCCACCCCGTTGGCCCAGGCGGCCCACTCGGGGGAGACCTTCTCGGTGATGCCGAACACCGAGGCCCCGGCACCACCGGAGCTCGGGGCGTGGGCGAGGGCCTGGGAGCGTGCGGCGACGATGGGGCCGCGGTTCAGCGAGGCGATGGCCACCGAGGCGTTGTCGATCACGCGGTTGATCACCATGTCGGTGACCTCGGCGGACACCGCCACCGGGTCGGCGGCAACAGTGGCGATCTTGTGGGCCAGCTGCTCCTCGCGGGGCAGGTTTTCCTCGGAACGGTAGACGCGGACGTGGTGGTTGATCATGCGATGGCCTCTTTCGGTAGGGCATGGGATCTGATGTGGTCAAGGCTGTTGTGCAGGTGGAGTACTGTCGCCGCGGCGGCGAGTGTCGGGTCCCCTGAGGCGATGGCCCGGGCCAGCTGGGCGTGTTCGCGGGCCGAGGCGCGCAGGCGTTGCGGGTCATCGTGGGAGAGGCGGCGCAGCCGCGCGAGGTGCACGCGCAGTCCGGTGAGGGCCTGGCACAGATACGGGTTGGCGGCGCTGTCATCGATGGCCTGGTCCAATTCACCGGCCAACTGGTAGTAGTCGGTGCGTTCGATGGCCGACGCCAGGGCCTGGGAAGCATCGTCGAACCGCTGTGCCAGTTCCTGGAAGGGGCCGGGGCGCCCGGCGAGGGCCGCGCCGCGCGCCGCCTCGGTTTCCAAGGCGCGGCGGAGGGCGAAGAGGTCGTCCACGTGGTCAAGCGAGACATCGGAAACGACGACGCCCCGGCCCCGTTGGGCGACGGCCAGGCCGTCGGCGGTCAGGCGGGAGAGTGCCTCGCGCAGTGGGGTACGGGAAACGCCCAGGCGTTCGGCCTGTTCCACCTCGCCCAGCACGGTCCCCGGCGGCAGCGCCCACGCGACGATGTCCCGCCGCAGTGCCGCATAGGCCTTATCGCTTGCCTTCATACGGTCAGTGTATACACGCGAACGGGAAAGAGGCCAGATGTCCGCCTCGACTTCGGGGTTTTGCTGCCAGAAGTCAGATTTGTGTATACAAAGGGCTTGAGGGGCTGTGAGGTAGACCATAGAGTGGGCCTGTACTTGCCCGACGATGTGGGAGTTGCCATGACCATGGATTACCGAGAAACCTATGCTGCCAGCACCGAGGACCCCGCGGCATTCTGGCTCGAAGCCGCCCGCCTGGTGGACTGGAATACGGCACCGACCCACGGAATCGACGACTCCCGGGCCCCGCTCTACGGCTGGTATCCCGATGGGCGGCTCAATCTCACGGTCAACGCCCTGGACCGCCACGTCGCCGCCGGGCGCGGGGACCAGGCGGCACTCATCTACGATTCGGCGGTGCTCGGTACCACGCGCAGCTACAGCTATGCCGAACTGCTGGATGAGGTCTCCCGCTTCGCCGGCGTCCTGCGTGGCCTCGGGATCGAGACGGGGGACCGGGTCATCCTGTACCTGCCGATGATCCCGCAGGCAGTCATCGCCATGCTGGCGTGCGCCAGGATCGGGGCGGTGCACTCGGTGGTCTTCGGTGGGTTCGCCGCCAAGGAGCTGGCGGCACGCATCAACGACTGCCGTCCGCAGGCGATCATCACGTCCACCGGCGGCATCGAGCCGGCGCGGCGCGTGGAGTACCTTCCGGCAGTAGCCGAAGCGGTGGCGACCGCCGCGCACCGAGTGGACACCGTCGTCGTGCATCATCGCGAGGGTTTCCAACATGATCGTGCGGAGTTCGGCGGGACGCCCGCAGGATGGCACGACTGGGACGAACTGGCTGCCGGGGCCGAACCGGCCGATGCCGTCGACCTGGCCGCGGGGGACCCGCTGTACGTGCTCTACACCTCCGGGACGACCGGTGCGCCGAAGGGTGTGGTCCGCGACACCGGGGGCTACACGGTGGCCATGGCCTGGTCGATGCGCAACATCTATGGGATCGAGGCCGGGGACACCATGTTCACCGCCTCCGATGTCGGGTGGGTCGTGGGGCATTCCTACATCGTCTACGGACCGCTGATCGCCGGAGCCACCACCGTGCTCTACGAGGGCAAACCGGTGGGCACCCCCGACGCCGGTGCGTTCTGGCGCGTCCTGGCCGAGCACGACGTCGATGTCATGTTCACCGCCCCGACGGCTTTGCGCGCCATCCGCAAGGCCGACCCCGAGGCCGGATTGCTCGCGGACCATGACACCTCTGCGTTGCGGGCACTCTTCGTGGCCGGGGAGCGGTTGGACCCCGATACCTTCGACTGGGCCGGCCGGGTGCTCGGGGTGCCGGTGGTGGACAACTGGTGGCAGACCGAGACCGGGTGGCCGATCGCGGCCAATCCACTGGGACTGGAGGCCCTGCCGATCAAGGCGGGGTCCCCGACGGTCCCGGTGCCGGGCTACCACACGAGGATCCTCGATGCCCTCGGCGAGCCGGTGGGTGCGGGGGAGGAGGGCAACATCGTGCTGGAGCTTCCGCTGCCGCCCGGTGCGCTGCGCACCCTGTGGGGCAACGACGAACGCTACCGCACCGCCTACCTCGAGCAGTTCCCGGGCTTCTACGCGACCGGGGACTCCGGCTACCTGGACGAGGAGGGCTACCTCTTCGTCATGGGCCGCACCGATGACGTGATCAACGTGGCCGGACACCGGCTCTCCACCGGGGCCATCGAACAGGTGCTGGGATCCCATGCAGCGGTGGCCGAATGTGCGGTGATCGGGGTGGCCGATGAACTCAAGGGGCAGCGGGCGTGCGGCTTCGTGGTGTTGAAATCCGGGGTGGACACCAGCGAGGAACAGCTGGCCGCGGAGCTGGTGGCGCTGGTCCGTGAGCGTATCGGCCCGGTGGCCGATTTCCGCCAGGTCCGCGTCGTGGAGGCCCTGCCGAAGACCCGCTCGGGCAAGATCCTGCGCAAGACCATGCGCCAGATCGCCGACGGCAAGGCCTATTCCGTGCCCTCGACCATCGAGGACCCGGCAGTCATCGACGCGCTGCTGCCGTTCCTGCGCGTCTCCTGAACCCCGGCGGGGCTACCTCCAGCGGTATTCGTACTCCGGCCGCCCCGGCGTTCCGTGCCGGGGCGTCTTGAGCGCCTGGTCCAGACCGGCGAGGTACTCCAGGTAGCGACGGGCCGTCACCCGGGAGAGCTCCAGCCGCTCGGCGACCTCGGTCGCGGACAGCGCCCCGTCGGTGGACTGCAGCTCGTGGGAGATGGCCGCCAGTGTCTCCTCGAGGAGGCCCTTGGGCAGCCGGGTCGGCCCCACGGTCCGCAGGGCTGCCAGTGCGCTGTCGATCGATGCCTGCGTCGCCGTCCCGCCGTCGTCGGAGAGGTTCAGCCGGAACCTGCGGTGGTTCTCCAGCTTCTCGCGGAAGACGGCGAACGTGAACGGCTTGATCAGGTATTGGGTGACCCCGGCGGACAGCGCGGTCTTGACCACATACAGGTCCCGGACCGCGGTGATGGCCATGATGTCCACGGGGTGGCCGCGGCCGCGGATCCGCCGGGCGACGTCCAGGCCGTGCAGATCGGTCAGGTTCATGTCCAGCAGCACCAGGTCCACCGGGGCGTCACCGCCCGCGGCCTCCTCGAGCCGGGCGAGGGCCTCATGGCCGGTGAGCACCACGGAGTCGACCACGTAGCCGGGGACGCGGCGCACGTAATCAGCGTGGGCCGCGGCGGTGAGGGGCTCGTCGTCGACGATCAGCACACGCAGGTCGCGCTCAGCGGCCATCGAGGGCTCCTCCGGGTTCACGGCTGCCCGGCGGCTGGGGCAGCAGGGGCAAGGTGACGGTGAAGATCGCCCCGCCGTCTGATTCAACGTCGAGCGTACCGTTCAACCGGGCCACGGCCTGCCGCACCAGGGCCAGGCCGAGTCCCCTCCCACCCGGGGAGGATCCGGAGGCCTTGGAGGAACCCCCGAGCCGGAAGATCTCCTCCAGGTGTTCGGTGTCCACCCCGGGACCCGAATCGGCGACGGAGATGATCAGCTGGCCATCCGCCGCGGAGAAATCCGCCCACACACTGCGCAGCTCGGAACTCGCGGCGGCGTCGAACGCGTTGTCCAGCAGGTTCCCGGTCACCGTGACCAGGTCCCGGGCATCCAGCGAACCGGGCGGCAACTCGCCATTGGCCGTCATCGTCAGCCGGATCCCCCGTTCGTGCGCCTGGGCTGCCTTGCCGATCATCAGCGCCGTCAAAAACGGCTCGTCGATGGACTGCACGAACTCATCGGTGAGCCGTTGCGATTCCTGGCGGTCCTGGACCGCGAAGTCCAGTGCCTCGCGTTCCCGACCGAGTTCGATCATCGTGGCCACGGTGTGCAGCCGGTTGGCGTGCTCGTGCGTCTGGGCGCGCAGGGCCTCGGAGAGCGTCTTCATGGACTCCAGTTCCCCGGTCAACGCCTGCAATTCGGTGTGGTCGCGCAGGGTCGCCACCGACCCCAGGGAACGAGCCGTGGCGCGGGCCGACCCCGCGCCGCGACGCAATGACGGTGCCCAGCGGAACGGGAAACGGGCGGTGGGCCCGGTGTCCGGTTGGGCAGCCCGCTGTTGGCTGATCACCAGGATGCGGTCCCGGGTCAGGTGGATCTCATCGGCTGCCCTGCGGCCGGAGGCGAAGAGGTCGGCGACGCTCTCCGGCAGGCCCAGGGAGGTGACCGGTGCGGGCTTCAGGGCGCCGGCCGGCGGGAGCCCCAACAGGTCCGCTGCCTGGTCGTTGTAGAGCACCAAGCGGCCCTTGTCATCGACCAGCACCAGGCCTTCACGCAGTGAGTGCAACGCCGAATCGTAGTAGGCGAAGAGGCTGCGCAGTTCCTCCGGACCGTAGCCGAGCGTGACCCGGCGCAGGTAGCGGCTGAGCAACCAGGCCCCGATGCCCCCGAGGGCGACGGCGGCCAGCGCGACCCAGAGGATCGCCGGCAGGGCTGCTGCCTGGGTCAGGGACAGGGTCTGGAGGGTGACGCCGACGGCGACCATGGCGATGACCCGGCCATCGCCGTCGAACACCGGCGTGATGGCCCGCACCGAGGGGCCCAACGTGCCGATGTACTCCTCGATCTGGCTCTGCCCGTGCAGGGCCTGGTCGATGCTGCCGATGTAGGGCTTGCCGAGCTGTTCGGCGTTGGGGTGGGTGAAGCGGGTCCGGTCCGGGGCCATGATGGTCACGAAGTCCACGTGGGCCATGGCATTGACCTTCAGTGCGTAGGGCTGTAGCCGGCTGGCCGGGTCGGGGGAGGAGACGGCGGAGGCGACAAAGGGATCATTGGCCAGGGTCTCGGCGATGCTGAGCACCCGGTCCGCCGTGGCCTCATGGGCCCTGGCCTGTGAGGTGGCGTAGCTGGTCGCGCTCAACGCTGCGGTGACCAGGGCAACGAGCAGGAGCTGGACGAGGAACAGCCGGGTCGCCAGCGAATACGTGCCCCGCGGCGCCGTCGCCGGATGTGCCGTCGCTGCCATGCAGGTCCTCCTCGGATTCCAACGTCCAGTTTCCCACGCCGGGGCCCGGTGTGAACAATATGAACGCAAGCGTGAGCGTGGTCACGTCCGGGTCCACCATGGGGTGGAAGCAGAACCTGAACACCACAAGGAGTCGGCATGGCAACGAGGCCTGGAGAACACGAACCCGCATTGGGCGGTACGACGGCGGCAACCCCGCCGCAGCGCAAGAAGGACAAGACCCACTGGTTGTACATCATGGTCATCGTCGCCGTCGTGCTCGGCGCGGCGATCGGCCTGATCTTCCCCGAGGTCGGCAAATCGCTCAAACCGCTGGGAACGGCGTTCGTCGCCTTGATCAAGATGATCATCGCCCCGGTGATCTTCTGCACCATCGTCCTGGGCGTCGGCTCCGTGGCCCGTGCAGCGACCGTCGGCAAGGTCGGCGGCCTGGCGCTGGCGTACTTCATCACGATGTCCACCTTCGCGCTGGCCATCGGCCTGGCCGTGGGCAACCTGATCCACCCCGGTGCGGGCCTGCACCTGCAGCCCTACAAGGCGGCAGCAGGCGGCAGTGACGGCAGCATGGTCGAGTTCCTGATGAGCCTGATCCCCGGTGACATCCCGGTGCTGCCCACCCTGGTCCTGGCGTTGCTGGTCGGGTTCGCGCTGCAGTCCATGGGCAAGGCCGGCGAGCCGGTCCTGCACGGGATCCAGAACATCCAGGCAGTGGTCTTCAAGTTGATGATGATGATCATGTGGGCCGCCCCCATCGGTGCCTTCGGCGCCATCGCAGCAGTCGTGGGCGCCACCGGTTGGGCCGCCATCGGATCCATGGCCATCCTCATGGGTGCCTTCTACCTGACCTGCGCACTGTTCATCGTGATCATCCTGGGCGGCATCCTCAAGGCGGTCACCGGCCTGAACATCTTCTCGCTGCTGAAGTACCTGGCCCGCGAGTACCTGTTGATCTTCTCGACGTCGTCCTCCGAATCGGCGCTGCCGCGCCTGATCGCCAAGATGGAGCACGCCGGGGTCTCCAAGCCCGTCGTCGGCATCACGGTGCCGACCGGCTACTCCTTCAACCTCGATGGCACCGCCATCTACCTGACCATGGCGTCGCTGTTCGTCTCCACCGCCATGGGCATGCCGATGAACCTCGGCGAGCAGATCTCGCTGCTGGTCTTCATGATCATCGCCTCCAAGGGCGCCGCCGGCGTCACCGGCGCCGGTCTGGCGACCCTGGCCGCGGGCCTGCAGTCCCACCGTCCCGAACTGCTCGATGGCATGGGAGTGATCGTGGGCATCGACAAGTTCATGTCCGAGGCCCGTGCGCTGACCAACTTCACGGGCAACGCCGTCGCCACCTTGCTGATCGGCAAGTGGACCCACGAGATCGACATGGAACAGACCCGGGCCGTGCTCTCCGGCCAGCGCCCGTTCGACGAGCTCTCGCTGGAACCGGATGCGCACGCTGCGCCGGTGGCCCCCGAGGCCCCGTCCGCCCCGGCACAGGTCCACTAGCACCACCGGGCCCCAGACCTCGGCCACCTTCCCCGCCCGGGGAGGTGGCCGACGTCGTTCCCGGGGACCCCGGAGGGTGGCGACCCGCCAACCCTCGAGTTCAGCTTCAAGGTAAAGGCTCGCCGCCAGCCGACGGACCTCCGACATGAGGGGCCCCGGCGGCGATAGCCTTGAAGCCAGGCAGTGAGATACAAGCAACGAACGGAAGCGTGGTTCATACCGTGAGCGAGGAAAAGGGTTCGAGGACTCGTACGGCCGGATTGCTGAAAGAGCCACCGGCCCTCGGGCCGACCGGTCGACCCCTGACGGTCTTCCCCGAGCCGCCGGCCTTGGAAGGCCACGGTCCGGCGCGCGTCATCGCCATGGTGAACCAGAAGGGCGGGGTGGGCAAGACCACCTCCACCATCAACCTGGCCGCGGCGCTCGCCGAATACGGCCGCAAGGTCCTGCTGGTCGATTTCGATCCGCAGGGTGCTCTGAGCGCCGGTTTCGGAACCAACCCGCATGAACTGGACATCACCGTCTACAACGTGCTGATGGAACGCAAGACGAGCATCCACGATGCGATCCTGCAGACCGAGATCGAGAACATCGACCTGCTGCCGGCCAACATCGACCTGTCCGCTGCCGAGGTGCAGCTGGTCAACGAGGTGGCCCGCGAACAGGTGCTCGAGCGGGCCCTGCGCAAGGTCTCCGACGACTACGACGTCATTCTCATCGACTGCCAGCCGTCCCTGGGGCTGCTGACCGTCAACGCGCTGACTGCCGCCCACGGCGTCATCATCCCGCTGACCGCCGAGTTCTTCGCGCTGCGGGCCGTGGCCCTGCTGGTGGAGACCATCGACAAGGTCCAGGACCGCCTGAACCCCTCCCTGCAGGTCGACGGCGTGCTGGCCACCATGTACGACGCCCGCACCCTGCACTCCCGCGAGGTCATCGGACGGCTCATCGAGGCGTTCGGGGACCAGGTCTTCGAAACCGTCATCAAGCGCACCATCAAGTTCGCCGACGCGAACGTGGCCGCCGAGCCGATCACCAGCTATGCGAGCAACCACCCGGGAGCCGAGTCCTACAGGATGCTGGCCCGCGAACTCATCAGCCGCGGCGGCGCCCCGTAATGACAGCGGCGGGCCGGGCGGACACCGTGTCGCCGTCCGCCGCACCGGAAGCGGAGACGGCACCGGGGTTCGCCGTGGCCCTGGAGAACTTCTCCGGGCCGTTCGACGTGCTGCTGAACCTCATCGGCAAGCACCAGCTGGACATCACCGAGGTCGCGCTGGCCCGCGTGACCGACGAGTTCATCGCCTACCTGCGGGGGTTGCGTGAGCGGGGTGGCGAGCGCGCCCTGGAGGAGACGACGTCGTTCCTGGTGGTGGCCTCCACCCTCCTGGACCTGAAAGCGGCACGGCTGCTGCCCACCGGAGAAGTCGAATCCGACGAGGACATCGCCTTGCTGGAGGCGCGGGACCTGCTCTTCGCCCGGCTGCTGCAGTACCGGGCGTTCAAGGCCATGGCCGGTCAGCTCTCCGAGCGGCTGGCCGAGGAAGCGGACAGCCACCCGCGGCAGGTTGCGCTGGAACCTGGATTCGCGGCGCTGCTGCCCGAGCTGGTGTTCACCACGACGCCCGGGCAATTGGCGGCCCTGGCCCGCAAGGCCATGGAACCGCGACCGGCCGAACCCACCGAGGTCGGTGTCGCGCACCTGCATGCCCCGGCCGTCAGCGTGCGGGAGCAGGCCGACGTCATGGCCGAACGCCTCGTCACCGAGGGGCCCATCACCTTTTCCGAGCTCGTCGCCGACGCGGGCCAGACAATGGTCGTGATCGCCCGGTTCCTGGCCTTGCTGGAGATGTTCCGGGACAAATACATTGGATTCGAGCAGGACGGGCCGCTCGGCGAGCTGCTGGTGGCATGGAACGACGACGCCGGCCCCTGGCAGAGTGGACAGGTTGCCGGGGAATACACCGGATCCATCGAACCGGCTGCCGACGGAATCGAACGCCAGGAGGAGAGCGCATGAGCCACGACGACGATGCCACCGCCGGGCAGGACGAATGGCCCGGTGGCCCCCGGGCAGCCATCGAAGCGGTGCTGATGGTCGCGGATGAACCCGTCACCATCGGCCGCTTGGCCGAGGTCCTCGAACTCGATCCGGTGGTGGTCCGCGAACTGTTGGAGGACCTGCAAGGGGACTACGCGACGAACCACGGTTTCGAGCTGCGGGAGCTGGCCGGAGGCTGGCGGGTCTACTCCAAACGTGACTTTGCTCCCGTTGTCTCCCGCTTTGTCCTGGACGGCGCGACGGCCCGGCTGTCCCAGGCGGCACTGGAGACCCTGGCCGTCATTGCCTACCGCCAACCCGTCTCCCGCGCCCGGATCGCGGCGATCCGCGGGGTCAACGTAGACTCCGTGGTGCGCACCTTGACAATGCGCGGGCTCGTCGCCGAAGAGGGCACGGATCCGCAGTCGGGGGCGATGCTGTATCGGACCACCCCATATTTTCTGGAAAGATTGGGGATAGACAGCGTGGCGGACCTTCCGCAGCTCGCTCCCCACCTGCCCGGGCTGGACGACCTCGACCAATACGACGACGTCCCGTTCTAGGCCACCACACCCAGCAGTAACGAAGGAATCGACATGACCCAGGGATCCAATTCAGGCGCAGGCCGCGGCAACCAGCGCCGGTCAACGCCCGGCCAGGGTGCCGGACGCGGCGCCGCCGGGGGCAAACCCGGTACCGGTGGCCGCCAGCAAGGTGGCAAGTCGGGGGGCAGCTTCGGTGCCAAGAAGCAGGGCTCGGGCAAGAACGCCCAGCAGGGCGGCGCACCGCGCGGACCGCAGGCCTTCGGCGGGGAGCGCTTTGGCCGCAACCTCGGGCCGGTGAAGAAGAACCGTCCGACCGCCTCGAAGCGACCTGCGCCGCGTCCCGATGCCGACCAGGACCAGGACGGGGTGCGCCTGCAGAAGGTGCTCGCCAATGCCGGTGTGGCCTCCCGTCGCGTCAGCGAGGAGATGATCACCGCTGGCCGTGTCGAGGTCAACGGCGAGATCGTCACCGAACTCGGCATCCGCGTGGACCCGGCCACCTCGAGCATCCACGTGGACGGCATGCGCATCCAGCTCAACGAGACGATGCGCTACTACGTCTTCAACAAGCCCCGCGGTGTGGTCTCCACCATGGAGGACCCCGAGGGCCGTCCGTGCATTTCGGATTACCTGCGCAAGAAGAACGAACGCCTCTTCCACGTCGGGCGACTCGACGTGAACACCGAGGGCCTGCTGCTGCTCACCAATGACGGTGAACTGGCCAACCGCTTGACCCACCCCTCCTATGAGGTCCCCAAGACCTACCTGGTCCAGGTCCCCGGGCCGATGGCACATGGCGTCGGCGCCCAGATGAAAGAGGGCATCGCCCTCGAGGACGGCATGGCCAAGGTCGACTCGTTCAAGCTCGTCGATTCGACCCCCGGCAAGGTCCTGGTCGAGGTCATCCTGCACTCCGGCCGCAATCGCATCGTCCGCCGGCTCTTCGACGCCGTGGGCCACCCGGTCAAGCGACTCGTCCGCGTGCAGATGGGCCCCATCAAGCTCGGCGACCAGAAGCAGGGCACCATCCGCCAGCTGGGCCACCACGAGATCGGCCACCTGCTGTCCAACGTGGGCATGTAGCCGGTGGCAGCCACTCATCTCACCGGCCCGGTGCTGGTCATCGGCACCGGGCTGCTCGGCGCCAGCGTCGGATTGGGCCTGAGCCGGCTCGGACTGCCGGTGTGGTTGTCCGACACCTCGCCGACAGCGCAACAGGTCGCCCAGGACATCGGCGCCGGCACCATCTACGCGGAGGGGACCTCACCGGAACCGGCCCTCGTCGTGGTCGCCTCGCCGCCGGATGTCACCGCCGCAGTGGTGTCGCGCGCCCTGCGCGACCACCCCTTGGCAACTGTCGTGGACATCGCCAGCGTGAAGACCTCGATCCTGCGGGGCCTGCAGGCCGACCCCGAACTGGGACCTGCCGAACTGTCCCGCTACGTGGGCACTCACCCGATGGCCGGACGCGAGAAATCCGGGCCGGCGGCAGCCCGCGGGGAACTGTTCACCGCCATGCCCTGGGTCATCTGCGCCCACCCCGGTTCCGCCGAGGACAGCGTGCGTCTTGCCGGGTCGCTGGCCATCGACCTCGGAGCCACGGTGCACCGGTTGGACGCCGGCGAGCACGACGCCGCGGTCGCCCTCGTGTCGCACTTCCCCCAGATCGCCTCGTCGTTGCTGGCCTCGCGGTTGCTCAATGCGCCCGCCCACGCCCTGGGCCTGGCGGGTAATGGCCTCCGGGACACCACACGCATCGCCGCCTCGGACCCCCGGCTCTGGATCCAGATCCTCAGTCACAATGCCCCCGAACTGGTGGGCATCCTGCACGGTCTGCGCGAGGACCTGAACCGGTTGATCGCCACGTTGGAGAATCCCTCCGGCCCCGGGGCCCTGTTGGACCTCGCCGAACTCATGGGCGAGGGAAATGCAGGGCAGGCGCGCATTCCGGGAAAGCACGGTGCCCCGCCGCAGGCCTTCGCCGTGGTCACGGTCATCGTGGACGACAAGCCCGGACAGATTGCCCAGCTGCTCGTGGACGTCGCGACTGCCGGGGTGAACCTCGAGGACCTGCGGATGGAACATTCATCGGGCCACAAGGTCGGGATGGTCGAATTGTCAGTATTGCCGGGGCGCAGCCAGGAATTGATGGAAGCCCTGACAGAACGCTCATGGAAGGTAGTGCAGTAAGTGGAGAATCTTGTGGTGGCCATCGACGGCCCGTCCGGTAGCGGCAAGTCCTCGGTATCGAAGGAAGTAGCCCGCCGACTCGGCGTCGCCTATCTCGACACCGGTGCCATGTACCGGGCGCTGACCTTTGCCTGCGTTGACGCGCAGCTCGATCTCACCGACACGGCGGCCGTGACGGCCGCCGTGAAGGAAGCCCGCGTGGAGATCGGCACCGACCCCGACCACGAAAAGGTCATGGTCAACGGCGCCGACGTCACCGCGGAGATCCGCAAGCCCTCCGTCTCCGAGGCAGTGTCCGCGGTGGCGGTCATCCTCGACGTGCGCGCCGAACTGATCCGTCGTCAACAGGAGATCATCGCCGACCACCCGGCGGGCATCGTCGCCGAGGGCCGCGACATCACCACCGTCGTCGCCCCGGAGGCCCCGGCACGGATTCTGCTCACGGCCCGTGAGGAGGTCCGCATGGCCCGCCGTGGTCTGCAGCTTGGGGGAACCCAGACGAGCGAGGACCTGCAGCGCCAGGTCGTCGCCCGGGATGCCAAGGACTCGACGGTCACCAGCTTCACGACTGCCGCGGACGGCGTGGTCACCGTTGATTCCTCGGACCTGGACTTCGAGCAGACGGTCCAGGCCGTTCTCTCCGTGGTGGAGGCCGCCGGAAAACCGGCCTGAGAGCCAGCCGTTCGACGGCATGCAAAAATGGTAAGTGCTCCCGCGTACGGCGGGAGCGGCGAACAAAGGAATCCCTGAACATGACCGATCACGCCGCCGTCCCCGGCGACGGAGACGAATACGTCCCCTCGGGAGAGGACCACGTCGCCGAAAGACTGAGCCAGATCACCGATGAGGAGGCCGACCAACGCGCGGCTTCCCTGCGCGAGGGCCTGGCCGAATACGAACTCGACGATGAGGACACCCGGCTCCTCTCGCATGTCGACGATGACGATTTCGAGGACGAAGATGACCGGGTCCCGCCCGTCGTCGCCATCATCGGACGGCCCAATGTCGGCAAGTCGACCTTGGTGAACCGCATCATCGGCCGCCGCGAGGCCGTCGTCGAGGACGTCCCCGGGGTTACCCGGGACCGCGTGACCTACAGCGCCGAGTGGAGCGGGCGCGACTTCACGCTCGTGGATACCGGTGGCTGGGAACACGACGCCAAGGGCATCCACGCACGTGTGGCCGAGCAGGCCGAAATTGCCGCTGACCTGGCTGACGCCGTCATCTTCGTCGTCGATTCGGCTGTCGGGGCCACGGCCACCGACGAGCTCGTCGTGAAGATGCTCCGCCGGCAGAAGAAACCGGTATTCCTCGTGGCCAACAAGGTCGACGGCGAAGCCCAGGAAGCTGACGCTGCCTCCCTGTGGAGCCTGGGGTTCGGGCAGCCGTACCCGGTTTCCGCACTCCACGGCCGCGGCACCGCCGACCTGCTGGATGACCTGTTGGATAAACTGCCGGCCTACTCGGCTTTCGGCGGGCTGATTCCCCGTGGCGGTCCGCGTCGCGTCGCCCTCATCGGTCGTCCGAACGTCGGAAAGTCCTCCCTGTTGAACAAGTTGGCCGGTAGTGAACGAGTTGTCGTGGACAACACCGCCGGCACAACCCGCGATCCCGTGGACGAGCTCGTGGAGCTCGGCGGCCGTACTTGGCGTTTCGTCGACACCGCAGGCATTCGCCGTCGTCAGCACATGGCGCAGGGGTCCGACTACTACGCCTCCCTGCGCACGCAGTCCGCTCTCGAAAAGGCAGAGGTCGCCGTCGTGCTCCTGGCGGTGGACGAGGTGCTCAGCGAACAGGATGTGCGCATCCTGCAGACGAGCATCGACTCGGGCCGGGCACTCGTGCTGGCCTTCAACAAGTGGGATCTGCTCGACGACGAACGCCGTCGCTACCTGGAACGTGAAATCGACCAGGACCTGGCCCACGTGGCGTGGGCGCCGCGCGTGAACATGTCGGCGGCCACCGGTTGGCACAAGGAGAAGCTGGTACCCGCACTGGACCTGGCCCTGGAATCCTGGGACCGGCGCATCCCCACGGGCAAGCTCAACGCCTTCCTGGGCGAGCTGGTCGCGGCCCACCCGCACCCGGTCCGTGGTGGTAAGCAGCCGCGCATCCTGTTCGGCACCCAGGCGTCTTCGCGTCCTCCGCGTTTCGTGCTCTTCACCACGGGTTTCCTGGACCCCGGATACCGCCGTTTCATCACCCGACGCCTGCGGGAGACCTTCAGCTTCACCGGGACGCCCCTCGAGGTCAGCATGCGCGTCCGTGAGAAGCGTGGGCGGTCAAGGTAGCTCCAAAAATGCGGTAGAGTAGCTGAGGAGCTTTTCGCAGACGGCACCCTTCCTCACGGAGGGGATAACGTCTGCGGAACCGCCGGGCTATGGCGCAGCTTGGTAGCGCGCCTGACTGGGGGTCAGGAGGCCGTGGGTTCGAATCCCGCTAGCCCGACCGGCGACAAGGGGTCCTGCCAGAACGGAATACCGTTCAGGCAGGGCCCCTTCTCCATGCTCCGGGCCGTCATCTGGGTACCGGTTGCGGGGGAGTTGGAGGACCGGCTTGCATGCAGGGATAACCGGTAGGCTAGGCTGGATAAAACACAAAGTCGGCGTGCCATTTAGACGAGAGTCCAGGCCGCCGGTACCGGCCATGCACCATTCCAGGGAGGAAGCATATGAGTGGCGATCATCGTTGGGAGGACGACACTGCGGAGCGTCAGCAAACCGCAGGGGAGACCACCAACATCAGCCTGCCTCCGGCCCATGAAGATATCGTCCCCGAGGCATCGCTGTCGGCCGAGGAACGCTCCTCGGTCAATGCATTGCCCGAGGGATCGGCGCTGCTCATTGCCCACTCCGGCCCCAACCGTGGAGCCCGTTTCCTGCTCGATGGTGAGGTGTCCACCGCAGGGCGTCATCCCGAGGCAGACATCTTCCTCGACGATGTGACGGTCTCGCGCAAGCACGCCGAATTCCGCCGCGAAGGCAACGGATTCCAGATCGTTGACTCCGGCAGCCTCAACGGAACATACGTCAACGGCGATCGCGTGGACGCGGTACGCCTGCGTTCCGGGTCTGAAGTGCGCATCGGCAAGTTCCGGTTGACCTTCTACGCCGGCACCGTTCCCACGACCGCCTCACGGCAGGACTGACGGTAATTCCTGTGGTTTCATCCGCGCATTCCCGACGCGGCGTCGGGGTGGGCGCCGACGTCCCCCGGGCGAGCGTGCTCAATATTGGAGAGGTCCTCACCGAACTCTCGGAAGACTTTCCGCAGACGACCGCTTCGAAGATCAGGTTCCTCGAGGAAAAGGGGCTGATCACCCCGCAGCGCACGGCCGCCGGATACCGGAAATACACTCCCGGGGACATCGACCGGTTGCGCTTCATCTTGTCGCTCCAACGCGACCAGTACCTGCCCTTGAAAGTCATCAAGGACTACCTGGATGCCGTTGACCGCGGTGAACGCCCCGAACAACTGGCTGGGGGTTTGACGCTGGCCCCGCGTAGCGTCACCGACCAACTGGCGCAGGAAATCGCCGGCCACACCCGTCCGCTGACCCGCGCAGAGCTCCAGGGAGCCACCGGCGCATCGGACGAGCTGGTGGCCGAGTTGCTGGCCTACGGCATCATCGCCGAAGAAGACCAGAGGTTCGATGAGCATGCGGTGCGCATCACCACGGCCAGTGCCAAACTCGCGGCGCACGGCATCGAGCCACGGCATCTGCGCGGCTTCCGTGCTGCCGCGGACCGCGAACTGGGGCTGGTCGAGCGCGCCGTGGCGCCGTTGTCCAGCCGCCGCGACGTTTCCTCGCGCGCCCGCGCCGCCGAGACGGCACGGGAGATCAGCGACGCCTGCCTGGCGCTGCACAGTGCGATGGTCAACGGGTCCATCGCCCGGATGGATCACTAAACAGCAGGAGGAAGCCATGCGAGAGCTCATGGTCGTTGGAGTCCGCATTGAGCTGCCGTCCAACCAACCCCTGGTCCTGCTCAAGGAGATTGACGGTCCCCGTCATCTGCCCATCTGGATCGGCGCTCCCGAAGCATCCGCCATCGCCATGAGCCAGCAGGGCATGTCCACGCCACGGCCCATGACCCACGACCTGTTGGAGTCCGTCGTCTCTGCCTTGGGGCACCCCCTCGTGGAGGCGAGATTGGTTGCCGTGAAGGAAACGGTCTTCTATGCGGAACTGGAGTTCGACGGCGGGGCCAGCGTTGACTCCCGGGCATCCGACGCCATCGCCTTTGCCCTGCGCGCTGGGTGCCCGATCACCTGCGCCGAGGAAGTGCTCGCGGAAGCCGGTGTGTTGGTCAGCGAAGATGGCAACACGGCCGACGGGGCCGAGGACCAGGTACGCCAATTCCGCGAGTTCCTTGCCGATGTCGAACCCGAGGACTTTGGCGAATAGCGACACGCCCTCAAGTTAAGCTTGAAGGTCTTTGACGTGGGACCCGTTCGGCCGTACCGTCAAAGCATAAGAATCCCATTGCTTCGCTGTCCCATCACTCGGCACAGTGGACGGCATACGATGCCTCCACGGTTCCCGGCAGCCGGCAAACTCCCTGTGGGGGGAGTTTTTTGACTAGGAGGGTCCACGTGAGTCCGATAGGTGAGCATAGCGGGGCGTCGTCCGGCGCTGGCCGCACGGGCACCGCTGCGAATGCGCAGGGACTGCTCTTCACCGAGGACCTGCCCGTCCTCGACGAGGGGGCGGGCTACCGCGGTACCGTCGTCTGCAAGGCAGCGGGGATTACCTACCGCCAGCTCGATTACTGGGCCCGCACCGGCTTGGTCGAACCTGCCGTCCGCGGAGCTGCCGGGTCCGGAAGCCAACGCCTGTACAGCTTCCGGGACATCCTCGTGCTCAAGGTCGTCAAACGACTGCTGGACACCGGTGTTTCCCTGCAGCAGATTCGGACCGCCGTGGTCCATCTGCGCGAGCGTGGCGTCGAAGACCTGGCACAGATCACCCTGATGAGCGATGGTGCATCCGTCTACGAATGCACCTCCGCCGATGAGGTCATTGACCTCGTGCAGGGTGGCCAGGGAGTCTTCGGCATTGCCGTGGGCCGCGTCTGGCGCGAGGTCGAGGGAAGCTTGGCTGAGTTGCCGAGCGAACATGCCGTCGAAGAAGAAGCCATTTTCCCCGGTGACGAACTGGGCCGCCGACGAGCTGCCAAGAAGTCGGCCAGCTAACCACCTAGTGCCACGGGCCACTGAGAAACACGGCCCCTGTAGAGACCAAGAGCGCGTGCCCCCAGCGGGGGACACGCGCTCTTGGTTTGGACGCAGTTAGCGGGGCGTCGGGGTTCCCTCGGCACGCGACGGGGAAAGACCCTGGAGCAGGTCGTCGAACCGTGCCGCCGAATGGCGCGCCGCCTCGCCGGGCCACTGGTGCACCGCGTATGCCGCACCCTGGATCTGCTGCCAGTTCGGCTGATCCGGCAGGACTGGCGAGAGCAGCGAGTCGCCGAACATCGTGCGCATCTCATCCAAGCGGAAGCGCTGTTCCGCCGAGGAATCCCGGAACCGGTTGGCTACCACACCGGCGGTTTGCAGCCCTGGGACGAACTCCTTGCGGAAAAGCTCCAGCGCACGGAGCGTCCGTTCGGTTCCGGCCACGGAGAACAGGCTGGGTTCGGCCACCAACAGGACTCGTTGGCTTGCTGTCCACGCCATGCGCGTCAGCCCGTTCAACGACGGGGGGCAATCAATGAGGACGAGCTCGTATTTGTCCTGGCGCGACAGGATGTTCTGCAGGCGACGCAAAGTCCGTAGCCTCAGGTCAGGCCGGTCGTAGATGCCGCTGAAGGCGCCGCCCACCGCGACGTCGAGCACGGGGGCCTGCTTGCTTCTCCTGCTCTGGGTAGCGCGCGTCGTCCAGGGGCTTGGAACCGCGGCCGCGATGATATCTGCCCTCCGCGCGTTCTTGAGCAGGTGGCCGATGTCGTTCTCCCCATTGGGCTCAACGCCCAGACCGGTGCTGGCATCGGCATGCGGATCCAGATCCACCACCAGGGTAGGGATGCCAGCGGCCAACGCCGCTGACGCCAAACCGAGGGTAACGGAAGTCTTCCCGACCCCACCCTTGAGACTGCTGATGCTCACGACCTGCACGGAACGGACCACGACCTTACTGTGTTGTTTCGCTGTTTCGGCTCCTACCCATCATAAGGCGGCGGCGCACCCCGCCACTCCAGTGCCCGCCGTGTGGCGCAGGTCATGACGACATAGAGTTACGTGTGTGTGGTGCGCCACTGTAGGGTATCGGCAGGCTTGGATCTTCACATCGCGCCTGGCGCACGGAAGCAGCACTGCTCGAATCCCGGGCTGACCGTCGCGTTCGTCCTGACCAACAGACACCCTGCAGGAGCACCATGTTTTCAAAGGTTTTGGTAGCCAACCGAGGCGAGATCGCCATCCGCGCATTCCGCGCAGGCTACGAATTGGGAGCCAAGACGGTTGCCGTCTTCCCCTACGAGGACCGTGGCTCCATCCACCGCCAGAAGGCCGACGAGGCCTACCAGATCGGCGAAGAGGGACACCCGGTCCGCGCCTACCTCGACGTTGAGGAAGTCATCCGTGTTGCCAAGGACGCCGGCGCGGATGCCATCTACCCCGGGTACGGTTTCCTCTCCGAGAATCCGGACCTGGCCCGGGCCGCGCAGGAGGCTGGCATCACCTTCATCGGCCCGCCGGCCGACGTGCTCGAACTCGCTGGCAACAAGGTCCAGGCCCTGAAGGCCGCCAAGGCAGCGGGCATTCCCACGTTGGCCTCCTCGGAGCCCAGCGATGACCCCGAATGGCTGATTTCCGAAGCAGACAAGATCGGGTTCCCGATCTTCGTCAAGGCCGTCGCCGGTGGCGGTGGACGCGGCATGCGCCGCGTTGACAAGCGCGAGGACCTGCCG
The DNA here is from genome assembly GCF_039526245.1 of Arthrobacter rhombi. Taxonomy (NCBI): domain Bacteria; kingdom Bacillati; phylum Actinomycetota; class Actinomycetes; order Micrococcales; family Micrococcaceae; genus Arthrobacter; species Arthrobacter rhombi. Next base: position 27,292 of record NZ_BAAAIV010000016.1, on the reverse strand, counting down.
GAGTCATTGAACGCAGCAATGCGCGAGGCCGGCACCGCCTTTGGCGACCCGACGGTCTTCCTGGAGATGGCTGTGCTGCGGCCCCGGCACATCGAGGTCCAGATCCTTGCCGATGGCGAGGGCAATGTCGTCCACCTCTTCGAGCGGGACTGCTCGCTGCAGCGTCGCCACCAGAAGGTGGTGGAGATCGCCCCGGCACCGAACCTCGACGAGAACATCCGCCAGGCCCTGTATGCCGATGCGGTGAAGTTCGCCAAGGCGCTGAAGTACCAGAATGCCGGAACCGTTGAGTTCCTGGTCGACACCGTGGGTGAGCGGGCCGGTGAACATGTCTTCATTGAAATGAACCCGCGCATCCAGGTCGAGCACACGGTCACCGAGGAAATCACCGACATCGACCTGGTCTCGGCACAGATGCGCATCGCTGCGGGGGAGACCCTGGACGATCTGGACATCCACCAGGACCAGTTGCGCATCCGCGGGGCGGCTCTGCAGTGCCGCATCACCACGGAGGACCCGTCCAATGGTTTCCGGCCAGACGTCGGAACCATCACTGTCTACCGTTCTGCCGGTGGTTCCGGTGTGCGTCTCGACGGCGGAACCATCTATGCAGGTGCAGAAGTCTCCCCACACTTCGACTCGATGTTGGTCAAGCTGACCTGCCGGGGTCGCGACTACGAGGCGGCCGTCCGCCGGGCCCGCCGCGCCTTGGCGGAATTCCGTGTTCGCGGCGTGGCCACGAACATCCCGTTCCTGATGAACGTGCTGGACGATCCACAGTTCATTGCCGGGGACGTGGCCACCGACTTCATCGATTCCCGCCCGGACCTCTTGGAAGGAAACCGGAGCCAGGATCGCGGTACGAAGGCCCTGACCTACCTGGCCGACGTGACCGTCAACCAGCCCAACGGTCCGCGCGTGGAGGGGATCGACCCGCGACAGAAGCTCCCGTACTACCCCGGGGACAAGACCGACCAGCCGATGCGCAGCCCCTTCGATGGGCCCTCGGAGCACGAACCGGCTGCCGGGTGGCGGCAGGTCCTGCTCGATCGCGGGCCGGAGGGCTTTGCTGCAGAGCTGCGTTCCCGGACCGAGCTGGCGGTGACCGATACGACCTTCCGTGATGCCCACCAGTCGCTGTTGGCCACCCGGGTCCGCACCCGTGACCTGCTCGCAGCTGCACCTGCCTACGCACATACGCTTCCGCAGTTGTTCTCCATGGAGGTCTGGGGCGGGGCCACCTACGACGTCTCCCTGCGCTTCCTGGGCGAAGACCCCTGGCAGCGACTGGAGCTGCTGCGCGCCGAGATGCCGAACATCCCCTTGCAGATGCTGCTGCGCGGGCGCAACACCGTCGGCTACACCCCGTACCCGACAGAGGTCACCGACGCGTTCGTCCAGGAGGCCGCCTCGGCGGGCATCGATATCTTCCGGATCTTCGATGCGCTCAACGACGTCTCGCAGATGGCTCCGGCCATCCAAGCGGTCCGGGCGACGGGGACGGCCGTCGCCGAAGTGGCCCTGTGCTACACCGGCAACTTGTTGGATCCGGCCGAAGATCTCTACACGCTGGACTACTACCTGGAGCTGGCCCAGCAGATTGTTGATGCTGGAGCACACATCCTGGCGATCAAGGACATGGCAGGGCTGCTGCGCCCGGCAGCTGCGGCGAAGCTGGTCACCGCACTGCGGGAGCGGTTCGACCTGCCCGTGCACCTGCACACCCACGACACCGCCGGCGGGCAGTTGGCCACGCTGATGGCAGCCGCCGACGCCGGCGTGGATGCCGTGGACGTCGCTGTGGCCTCCATGTCAGGGACCACCTCGCAGCCCTCGGAGTCGGCACTGATCGCCGCGCTGGCGAACACCGAACGCGATACCGGCATCGCGCTGGAGGCGGCGGCCTCGCTGGAACCGTACTGGGAAGCCGTGCGATCGATGTACGCGCCGTTCGAGTCCGGGCTTCCGGGGCCGACGGGCCGCGTCTACCGCCATGAGATCCCCGGTGGCCAGCTGTCCAACCTGCGCCAGCAGGCCAAGGCCCTGGGCCTGGCCGAACGGTTCGAGGACGTCGAGGACATGTACACGGCGGCCAACGCGATCCTGGGCCGTCTGGTCAAGGTCACCCCGTCGTCGAAGGTGGTGGGGGATCTGGCCCTGCAACTGGTCGGGATGAACGTGGACCCGAAGGAATTCGAAGCCAACCCCCAGGCTTTCGACATCCCCGAATCGGTCATCGGCTTCCTCTCCGGCGAACTCGGGGACCCGCCGGGAGGCTGGCCCGAGCCGTTCCGCTCCAAGGCGCTGGAGGGACGCACCATCAAGGTCCGCGTTGAGGAACTTGCCTCCGAGGACTCCCAGGCGCTGAAGGGTGACTCTGCCACCCGCCGGGAGACCCTGAACCGGCTGTTGTTCCCCGGCCCGACCCGTGATTTCGCCGCATCGCGCGCCGAATACGGCGATGTGTCCGTCCTGCACACCCGCGACTACCTCTACGGGTTGGTCCAGCATGCCGAGCACGTCATTTCCCTGGGCAAGGGAGTGCGCCTGCTGGTGACCTTGCAGGCCGTCTCTGACCCCGATGACAAGGGCATGCGCACGCTGATGTGCACGCTCAATGGCCAGATGCGCCAGATCATCGTGAGGGACCGCAACGTGGAGTCGACCGTCAAGTCAGCCGAAAAGGCAGACACCGCGAACTCCGGCCACGTCGCTGCGCCCTTTGCCGGTGCGGTGACCGCCGTCGTGGAGGTCGGGGACACCGTGGAGCCCGGGGGAACGGTGGCCACCATTGAGGCCATGAAGATGGAGGCGGCCATCACCTCGCCCTCTGGCGGAAAAGTGGCCCGCCTGGCCATCGACGGTACGACCCAGGTCCAGGGCGGCGACCTGCTGGTCGTTCTCGAGGCCTGACACCAGCAGGCCCCAGGCCATCGAGGGGGCGGTCACATCCAGCATGTGACCGTCCCCTCCGTGCGCTAGGGTGATTGCTGACCAGCCGGACGACAGCACTTGTGCGCAGAGGAATCCATGACGCAGCCCCACCAGAACCACGACGACGAGACCGCAGGGACGCGGCCGGAGGCTGGCCCGGATGAGGCTGCTGAGCCGGTGGGGCCCGAAACGGGTACCCCCGCCGGAGAGCACGACGGCGATCCGGTCCGGGGAACTGCCGGACTGGGAGCTGCGGACGTCCCCCCACTGTCGGACTGGCAGCCAGCAGGCAACGAGGAAGCCGTCCAGGAGACCGCTCCACGCCCGGTGGGCGATGGGCAGGTCATTCCTGCCCCGACGGCCCACCCGGCGCATCCGGTTGCCCCTGCCCCGGCGCAGGAGGCCCAAAACCCCCGTCCGGAACCGGTCGTGCCCGAAAGCGCCGCGCAGCTCACCGCCGACCGCCTGCTGGAGCCGCACGATCGCGAGCCGGCCAGTGGCTGGCGCCGGTTGCTGTTCCGGGCCACCTTCGGCCGGGTGAATGTTGGAGATTCGGATACCGAACGCATCCGCCGGCAGACCGAGCGGCGCATTGCGGCCCCGTTGGACGGATCCACCCGCTACGTCCCCGTGCTCTCACGCAAGGGCGGGGTCGGCAAGACGACCGTCACGACGTTGCTGGGCATGTCGCTGGCCCAATTGCGTGAGGACCGCATCATTGCCCTGGACGCCAATCCGGACCGCGGGACCTTGAGCGACCGTTCCCCCGGCACATCGGCCTTCACCGCCCGGCACCTGGTGCAGAACCGTTTCATGGTCGACACCTTCTCCAAGCTCTCCAGCTATGCAGCACGCGAAGGCTCGCGCCTGCACGTCCTCGCCTCGGATACCGACCCCCGGGTGGCCGAGGCCTTCGACGACGCCGACTACCGTGCGGTGACCGACCTGCTCTCGAAGTACTACTCGATCGTGCTGACCGACTCCGGGACCGGCATGGTCCACAGCGTCATGAAGGGCACCCTCGAAAAAGCCGACGCCGTTGTCCTGGTTTCCGGGGCCAGCGTCGACGAGGCACGTCTGGCCTCGGAAACGCTCTCGTGGCTCGAGGCCCATGGGCGATCCGATCTGGCTTCCCGCGCGATCGTGGTCATCAACCAGTCCTCCGGACAGGGGCGTGGCGTGAACGTGGAGGAAATCGAAGCTCACTTCCAGTCCCGGGTGGCCACCGTCGTGCGTTTGCCGCATGACCCGCATCTGGCCGAGGGATCCCGCGTGGAGCTGGACCGCCTCAAGCCGGCCACGCGGGACGCTGTCAGGGAGCTGGCCGCGCTGGTCGTCGATGAGCTGAAGGGCTGAACACATGACCCACTATGATCTGGCCATCGTCGGCTCCGGTTCCGGCAACTCGCTGATCACGCCCTACTGGGACGACAAGAAGGTCGCGCTGATCGACTCCGGCACCTTCGGGGGGACCTGCCTGAACGTGGGCTGCATCCCCACCAAGATGTTCGTCTATCCGGCCACCCTGGCCGCTTCGACCGGTCAGGCCGGCCGTCTCGGCGTCGACCTGGAGCTGAAGGGCACCGATTGGGCGGGGATCCGCGACCGGGTCTTCGGGCGCATCGATGACATTTCGGCCAGCGGCCTGCGCTACCGCGACCAGGAGCTGGACCACGTGGACGTCTACCAGGAAACGGTGACGCTGCGGGATCCGCGGACGCTCATCACCGCCTCCGGCCAGGTCATCACCGCCGACCGGATCGTCCTGGCCTCCGGTTCGCGCGCCGTGCTGCCCGACGTGCCCGGCGTCGATGCGCCGCAGGTGCACACCTCGGACACGATCATGCGGCTGGAATCCTTGCCGGAGCGGGTGCTCATCGTCGGTGGGGGCTTCATCGCCGCGGAATTTGCCCATGTCTTCCACGGGTTGGGTTCCCAGGTCACGCAGGTCAACCGTTCGGGGGCCTTGCTGCGCCACCACGACGAGGAGATCTCCCGCCGGTTCACGGCAGCGGCCAGCCGGCGCTGGACGGTGGTCCTGGACCATGCGTTGACCTCCATCACGCAGAACGACGACGGGACCGTCACCGGCCACTTCGAGCAGGAAGGCGAGGCACTCGAGGTGCGCGCCGACGTCGTGCTCATGGCCACTGGACGGGAACCGAATTCGGATCGGCTCGAAGCGGCGGCCGCCGGGCTCGACCTGGAGGAGGACGGCCGGCTGGCGGTGGACGAGTACCAGCGCGTCCTCTCCTCCGGTGTTCCCCTCGAGGGCTGCTACGCGCTGGGGGATGCCTCCAACGAGTACCAGCTCAAGCATGTGGCGAACCGGGAGGCGCGCGTCGTGGCGCACAACCTGGAACACCCCGGGGCGCTGCGGGCCACCGACCGTTCGGCGGTTCCCGCTGCAGTGTTCTCGGACCCGCAGATCGCCGCCGTCGGACTCACCGAGGCCGAAGCCCGGGAGCAGGCATCGGATCCCGACGATGTCGTCGCCGTGGTGCAGGACTTCGGCTCGACCGCCTATGGGTGGGCGATGGAGGACGGCGAGGGCGTGGTGAAACTCGTTGCCTCGCGCTCCACCGGCAGGTTGCTCGGTGCACACATCATGGGGCATGAGGCGTCGATGCTGATCCAGCCGCTGATCCAGGCGATGGCCACCGGGCTCGGGGTCGTCGAGATGGCCCGGGGGCAGTACTGGATCCACCCGGCACTGACCGAGGTCGTGGAGAACGCCTTGTTGGGCCTGGACCTGCCAGCGGGCGAGGACGCCCCGCTGTAGGCAGTGCCTGGGCGCTGGAGCTCAGCGGTTGGCGGATCCCGGCCCCTGGGGCCCGAGGGCGGAACCGTCCGGGAACCCCGCGGCTGCACCCTTCAACTCGATGAAAAGGGTGTGGGTCGGGGTGTCGCCGATGTTCTCTCCGGCATGCCGCTGCGCGGCCAGCCACAGGGCCTGGCCCGCTGCAAGTTCGGTCTCGAAGGAACGCTCTCCCACGGTCAGGCGCCGGCGGAACCCCGAGAGCGTGACCATGACGCTATTGGGGTGCCCGTGTGGCGTGGTGCTGGCCCCGGGCAGGTCGGTGTACTCCAGGACACGGACGAACTCGTTCTCCCACAGGACCCGGTAGTGCCCGGGGTTGCTCTCGACCGGATCCTCGGTGACCATGCACCGAGGATACGCCGGGACCTGTGGGGAAACCAGACGATTCGTGTACCGGGGATCAGGCGGGTTTCTTGGCCGAGTAGATTTCCTCGACGACTGCTTCGAAGTCCTTCAGGACCTGGCCGCGCTTGACCTTCAGGGACGGTGTGAGGTGGCCCGAGGACTCGGAGAAGTCCGTGGGGACGATGCGGAACGCCTTGATCGATTCGGCGTGGGATACCGACTGGTTGGCCTTGTCGATGACCGCCTGGATGGCGTTGCGGACCTGCGGGTGTGCGGCGGCCTCTTCGGCGGACAGGGAGCCCAGGTGCTTGCGCTCCAACCAGCCGGGCAGCGCCTCGGCATCGAGGGTCACCAGTGCGGCAATGAATGGGCGGTTGTCGCCGATGACCAGGCATTGCGACACCAGCACGTCGGCACGGATCTGGTCCTCGAGCAGGCCCGGGACCACGTTCTTGCCGCCGGCCGTGACGATGATTTCCTTCTTGCGTCCCGTGATCCGCAGGAACCCATCAGCATCGAGTTCACCGATGTCGCCGGTGCGGAACCAGTCCCCGTCGAAGGCCTCATCGCGCAGCTCGGGACGATTGTGGTATCCGCGCATCACGCAGACACCCTGGGTGAGGATTTCGCCGTCGTCGGCGATCTTGACCGCGTTGCCCGGCAGGGGGGTGCCCACCGAACCGATTTTGATCCGCTTCGGGGTGTTGACCGTGATCGGCGCCGTGGTCTCGGTCAGGCCGTAGCCCTCGAGAATCGTCAGTCCCGCACCGTGGAAGAAGTGGCCCAGGCGTTCACCCAGGGGGCCGCCACCGGAGACGGCGTACTTGATCCGCCCGCCCATGGCCTCGCGGATCTTGCCGTAGACGAGCTTCTCGAACAGGTTGTAGCGCAGCTTCAGGGACAGCGGGACGCTGCCGGCCTGCTCCGCACGGGACCAGGCCACGGCAGTGCGCGCTGCAGCGTGGAAGATCTTGGCCTTGAGGTTGCCGCCGTCCTCGGCCTTGAGCATCGAGGAGTTGTAGACCTTTTCGAAGACCCGCGGCACGGCCAGGATGAACGTGGGCTTGAAGCCCTGCAGGTCACCCAACAGGTTCTTGATGTCCGGGGTGTGGGCAACCTTGGCACCACCGGCGACGCAGAGCACCGAGATGAAACGGGCAAAGACGTGGGCCAGGGGGAGGAACATGATCGTGGCGGCGCCCTCGTGGACGCACTCGGGCAGGGCGGCCTGGGCGTTGCGGCTGAGCTCCACGAAGTTCAGGTGCGTCAGTTCGCAGCCCTTCGGACGGCCGGTGGTGCCGGAGGTGTAAATGATGGTGGCGACACTGTCCAGATGCAGCGACGCGCGGCGCTCCTCGAGCTGTTCGTCACTGATGCCTGCGCCGGCTTCGCGCAGCGCATCGAGGCCCTCGCCATCCATCTGCCACACCGAGCGGACCTCGTCCAGACCCTCCTGGATGGCCGCCTGGCGGACGACGTTCTCGTGCTCCGGCGACTCGACGATGACGGCGACGGCCCCGGAATCACCCAGGATCCAGGCAACCTGGCTGGGGGAGGAGGTCTCGTAGACGGGAACGGAGATGCATCCGGCGAACCAGACGGCAAAGTCGACCAGTGCCCATTCGTAGCGGGTGCGGGACATGATGCCGATCCGGGAACCGGCCTCCAAGCCGGAGGCGATCAGGCCCTTGGCCAGGGACGAGACATCGGCGGCGAACTCGCGCGCCGAGACGTCGATCCAACCGCCGTTCCCATTCGGCCGGGAGAACAGCATGGGGTTGGCCCCGGCTGCCTGCTCGAGGACGAAATCCGTCGTATTTGACGTCTCCGGGCTGACCACGAGCGGGGGTACGCTGAACTCTCGCACGGTGTGCTCCTCTGCTTCACTAAATATTCACCTGTGGATGGCTGGCGATCGGGATCGCTCCTTCCAGCATAGTGGGTTACATCACTAACTTACTCGCTAGTAACTTAGGGTCCAAATGGAATCGACGAAAGGCAGCTGCCATGGCCATGTCTGCGAACGATGGATGGGCCGTGGGACTGGACATCGGTGGCACGAAGATTGCCGCGGGACTGGTCGATTCCGCCGGCAGGATCCTGCACCGTGCGCAGGCCGCAACGCCCGGTTCCAGCCCGGAACTGGTCGAGCGGACGGTTGCTGACCTGGTGCAGGGCCTGCGCCGGTGGGCTCCTGGGGCACCCGTGGGCGTTGGAGCCGCAGGCTGGATGGATCCCGAGACCGGAACCGTGCTGTTCAGCCCGCATCTGGCCTGGCGGAACGAACCCTTGCGCGACCGCCTGGTTGCGGTGCTCGGGCAGCCGGTGGGCGTGGTGAACGATGCCGACGCGGCCGGTTGGGCCGAATACCGTTTCGGCGCGGGCCGGGGAGAGGCGAACCTGGTGTGCCTGACCCTGGGCACCGGCATCGGCGGAGCGTTGGTTGCCGACGGCCAACTGCGGCGCGGCCGGTTCGGCCTGGCCGGGGAATTCGGGCATCAGGTCATTGTTCCGGGCGGACATCGGTGCGAATGCGGTAATCGCGGATGCTGGGAACAATATGCCTCCGGCAACGCCTTGGGGCGCGAGGGCCGGGAGGTGGCCCGTGCCAATTCCCCGGTCGCCCACACCCTCCTCGAGGCTTCCCGGGGGGACGTCGAGGGGATCGATGGCGCCCTGGTGACCGAACTGGCGGCGGCGGGAGATCCTGCCTGCCGGGAGATCGTGGCCGAGGCCGGCTACTGGCTGGGGCTCGGTCTGGCCAATCTGGCGGCGGCGTTGGACCCGGGGACCTTTGTCATCGGCGGGGGGCTGGGTTCGGCGTCGGACCAGCTGTTGGTGGAAGCGGAGGCGTCGTACCGGCGCCACCTCACGGGCCGCGGATACCGGCCCTTTGCGCGGATCAGCCGGGCGGGGCTCGGAGCCGACGCCGGGTTGATCGGCGCCGCAGATCTGGCCCGCCGCGCAGCAGCGGGCACGCCGGCGTAGCCGTCTCGGGCGGCAGGGGAACCCGGGGGTTCAGACCCGGGCACCGTCGTCGCCGTCGGTCCGATGCCGGGGCAGGCGGAAGGCCAGATATCCAGCGGCGGCAACAAAGACCACGCACAACCCGACCCACACCGTCATCGGTGCCGAGCGCCAGAGGATCGCCACGAGCAACAGGACCACAGGTGCCCCGGCGGCACAGGCCCAGGCGAGCACCGTGACCGGATTGCCGGACCCCAAGGCCGGTGGATCCTCCGGCGCCCAGTCCTCCTCGGGCTCCTCGATGATCGAGTAGTCCCTGGGCCCGCCGGCAGGCATCAGGGGGGCTGGGTCGGGCGCAGGCCCATCGGGTGGTGCGGC
>NZ_BAAAIV010000016.1:0-17841 GCF_039526245.1 Arthrobacter rhombi | reverse complement strand
GCTCGCCGGCCGCCGGTTCGGCCTCGATCCCGTCTCCGACGTCCTCGAGCCGGCTGACCAGATCCTGCCAGGCGGCCTCGTCGGCCGCCCGGTCACGCGGGGTCCGGCGGTCGTCCTCAGCCACGATGGTGCCCTCCCAGCCGGTCGAAGAAGGCAACCGATCCCGCGAAGATGGCATCGGCGTCGTAATCAAGGGTTGCCACGTGACGGCTGCGTTCCAGGAACCGCAGTTGCAGGCGCGGCAGCCCCGAACCGTGCATGCCGACCAGTGCGCGGCGCAGGATATCGATGCCGGACTCGGAGACGACGTTGTCGACCAGCGACCGGTAGGCGAGCACGGGGGCCCTGACCGTATCGAGCTGTCGGCGGGTGGTGGCGATGAGGCGGCGTAGTTCGTGCACCGCGGCGACCGGGGTGCGTGGGTAGGCGCCCTCGTCCTGGCCGGGGCGGGCGATGTCGTTGGCGATCGCCGGGACCGAGGAGATGAGGCGCTTGAGCACCCCGGCCAGCATCGCGGTGCGGTCGACCATGCTCAGCGCCGGGTTGACCAGCACGATGCCCGCCGGGTCGCGGTGGATGCCCAGATGAAGTGCCAGCGTCCCGCCCATGGACAGCCCGGCGACGAAGACCTTGCGGTGCGTGGTGGCCAGCGCGTCGAATTCCTCCTCCACGGCCCGGGTCCATGACGCGTGGCCGGTCGCCGCCAGGTCCTCCCAGCGGGTCCCGTGCCCGGGGAGCACCGGAAGCGCGACCGTGTAGCCGGCGGCCATCAACACATCGGCCCACGGGCGCATGCTGCGGGGGCCGGAGGTGAAGCCGTGGATGAGCAGGACCGCATCACCGTTTTCGCCGCGCACCCGGAAACCGTCGGCGGCGTTGGACGGGGCCAGGGCTGAGAATTCCATACCGCTCCCAAACAGGCCGGGGTTGATGCCCCGGGGTGGATATGTGCCTAGAGTAGAGCGTAACCGACATGGGGTCCGCGCGATGCGGGCGCCCGACGATCCGCCCGGCGGAAGGCTCCCACACGTGTTTTATTGGTTCATGAAGCGGCTGCTCATCGCACCGCTGGTCAACCTGCTGTTCCGGCCGTGGGTCAAGGGGATGTCCAACATCCCGGCCGAGGGCGGCGTCATCCTGGCCAGCAACCATCTCTCCGTGTCCGACTCGATCTTCCTGCCCGTGGCGGTGGAGCGCCCCGTGGTCTTCCTGGCCAAGATGGAGTACTTCACCGGCAAGGGTCTCAAGGGCAAGGCCACCGCCTTGTTCTTCCGGCTGACCAACCAATTGCCGATGGACCGTTCCGGCGGTGCAGCCTCCGTGAACTCGCTCGGCGCTGGCGAGCGGGCCCTCCTTGACGGGCAGATCCTGGGCATCTACCCGGAGGGGACGCGCAGCCCCGACGGCCGGCTGTACCGCGGCAAGGTCGGCGTCGCCAAGCTCGCCCTGGCCACGGGGGTCCCCGTCATCCCCGTGGCCATGATCGGCACCGACAAGGTCCAGCCCATCGGCAAGACTGTTCCGAACATCCGCCGGGTCGGCATGATCATTGGCGAACCGCTGGATTTCTCGCGCTACGCGGGCATGGAGGACGACCGTTTCGTCCAGCGTTCGGTCACCGACGAGATCATGTACGCCCTCATGCGCCTCTCCGGCCAGGAATACGTCGACACCTACGCCTCGACCGTCAAGGCCAAGCTCGCCGCAGAACGCGTCGCCGAGCGCAAGGCGGCCCGCGAGACGCTCGCCGAGAACGCGAGGGCCCAGGTCCGGGCAACCGTCGATGCAGCCAAGAAGGAAGTCGAGCACATCCGCGCTCCGAAGGACGAGGCCCCGTCGGCCGGAACCGAGCCCACACCGGAGACCACCACGGGGAACGACGACGGTGCCTCCTCCGCGGACCAGACACCTCCCGGGTCCGAAACTTTACGTGGGAAATAGGGCCGCGGACCGTCACCCGGCTACGCTGGTCGGGTGACTGATACGACCCAGCCTTCCGTTCCCTTCCATGTCCCGGTGCCCGGGCCCGCAGCCGATCCGGGCCTCGATGCCTGGCGCCAGCTGCCGATTGCACAGCAGCCGAGTTGGTCGGGTACCCCGGAGCACGGCCGGGCCGTTGACGAACTGTCTGCGCTGCCGCCCCTGGTCTTCGCAGGTGAGGTGGACATCCTCCGCGAGCGCCTCGCCGCCGCAGCCCAAGGCCACGCTTTCCTGCTCCAGGGAGGCGACTGCGCGGAGACCTTCGCGGCCGCGACAGCAGATCGCATCAGCGCCCGGGTGAAGACGATCCTGCAGATGGCCGTGGTGCTCACCTATGGTGCCTCGATGCCGGTGGTGAAGATGGGCCGCATGGCCGGGCAGTTCGCCAAGCCACGCTCCTCCGATTCAGAGACCCGGGACGGCGTCACCTTGCCGGCATTCCGCGGGGACATCGTCAACGGGTTCGAGTTCACCCCCGAGTCCCGTCGGCACGATCCGGCGCGCATGGTCAAGGCCTACAACACCTCGGCCGCCACGCTGAACCTCATCCGCGCCTTCACCCAGGGTGGTTTCGCCGACCTGCGCAGTGTCCACAACTGGAACAAGGGTTTCCGCGCCAATCCGGCGCACGCCCAGTACGAGTCGCTGGCAGCCGAGATCGACCGGGCCGTACGCTTCATGGACGCCTGTGGCGCCGATTTCGACGCCTTGAAGACCACCGAATTCTTCGCCAGCCACGAGGCATTGTTGCTGGACTACGAACGTGCACTGACACGCACCGACTCACGGACCGGCCAGCCCTACGACACCTCGGGCCACTTCCTCTGGATCGGGGAACGCACGCGCCAGCTCGACGGGGCCCACGTGGACTTCCTGTCCCGGGTCCGCAACCCGCTGGGCGTGAAGCTCGGGCCGAACACCACCGGTGAGGACGCCGTCGCGCTGGTCGAGAAGCTGGACCCGAACCGCGAACCCGGGCGCCTGACGTTCATCACCCGCATGGGTGCCCAGAACATCCGCGAGAAGTTGCCGTCCATCGTAGAGAAGGTCACCGCATCCGGGGCCCAGGTCCTCTGGGTCACCGATCCGATGCACGGCAACACCGTGACGAGCGAAAACGGCTACAAGACCCGCCGCTTCGACGATGTCATGGACGAGGTCCGCGGCTTCTTCGAGGTCCACAACTCGCTGGGAACCTACGCGGGCGGACTGCACGTGGAGATGACCGGCGACGACGTCGCCGAGTGCCTGGGCGGCGCCGATCCGATCCGGGCGGACCAATTCGACGACCTCTACGAATCGGTCTGCGATCCGCGCCTGAACCACCGGCAGTCCCTGGAAATGGCGTTCCTGGTCGCCGGGGCCCTGTCGGGACGCAAGCCGCGCAACGACTGACCCGCGGTCATACCGTACGACGCAGCCCCGGCGGGAATGACCTCGCCGGGGCTGCTCTCTATGAACGGTGTCCCGGTCCTACACCACGCCGAGCGTGATGGTCGAACCCTCCGGCTGCTCGCTGCCGGACTTCGGGTCCTGGGTGGCCACGGTGCCGAAGATGATGCCGAAGCTGCTCGCGTGCACTTCCACCGTGAACCCGGCGGCTTCAAGGATGCTCTTCGCCTCAGCCAGCTGCTTGCCCCGCACGCCGGGAACCTTGACCATCTTTGGCCCCTTGGACACCGTGTAGTTCACGGTGGAGTCCCGTTTGGCGGTTCCGGACGCCGGATCCTGCGAAACGATGGAGCCCTTGGCGACCTTCTTGTCGAATTCCTCGCCGTCCTGATGCGCCTTCAGCCCGGCCGACTCCAGCGAAGCCACTGCCTCCTGCTCCGGGCGTCCCGTGACATCGGGGACCTTCACGGGCGCGGGGCCACGGGAGACGACATAGGAGACAGTGGTTCCCCGGCGAACCTGGCGATCGGGGACGGGAGCCTGCGACACCACCAAACCGGCGGCGACGGATTCGTTGTATTCGCGCGACACCTTCCCGGCAGCTACATGAGCGGACTTCAATGCCTTGCCCACTGCAGCATCGTCACGGCCGACGATGTTGGGGACGGCAAAAAGCTCCGGACCTTTGGAGATCAGGAGCTCGACTGATTGGTAGCGGCGGATGGTCAGGCCAGGCTCTGGCTCGGAACCGACCACGCTCCCTTTCTTGACCTTTTCATCGAAGACCTGCCGTTGGCTCGTCGAGACGCCGTCGGCGGCCAGGGCCTGGACTGCGGTGGCCGCTGGCTGGCCGCTGAACTGCGGGATCTGGACCGGCGACCCGGGGCCCATGCCGAAGAACCACGCTCCGGTGGCTACCAGGGCCGCCACGAGAAACAGCACGATGCCCAGGATCCATCCCCGTCGACGGGACGACGGCGACTCGAGGCTCTCGCGGGGCCGCTGGGCCTCGCGAGCCCACTCGCGTCTGGCCGCTTTGTCGTCCTTGCGGGCCTGCCGTTCGCGGGCCCGAGGCGACAGGGATTGTCCTCCGGTTTCCCGGGTGTTCTCGGAGGCAGGTGCCACGGCGCTGAGTTCCCCGGTACCAGTGTCTGCGTCCTGCCGGCGGAGAGCCCGTGTGGCGCCGACGCCGCCGATGACGCTGGTGGCATCTGCGCCGGAACCAATGATGGCCGTGGCATCGGCCGGGTCGGTGCGATCTCTGATGATCTCGGTTTGACCTGCCTCGGTGGCGGATCCTCCAGACGCGGTTCGGTTGTTGGCCGCGGATCCGGATACGACGGTCGAGGGGTCCACTGCAGGGTGGTCCAATTGCTCGTCGGTGAGGGTGCGGCGGATCTGCCGGATCTCGCCCAGCAGGGCTTCGGCATCCTGAGGCCGGTCCTCCGGTTCCCGGCGGGTACAGAATTCGACGAGCTCGTCGAGATCCGAGGCCAGGCCCGGAAGCACCGCCGAAGGTGCAGGAACATCGCTGGTGACGTGCTGGTAGGCGACGGCGATGGGCGTGTCCGCGACGAACGGTTGCCGCCCGGTGAGCATCTCGTAGGCCATGATGCCCAAGGCATAGATATCGCTGCGTGCATCCGCCGGGGCACCGGTGACCAGTTCCGGGGATACATAGGCGACTGTGCCGATGAGGTTACCGGTGGACGTCTGGTTTGTGGCCGCACGGGCCAGACCGAAATCCGCGACTTTGATTTGTCCGGCGTCCGAGAGAAGCACGTTTTCCGGTTTGATGTCCCGGTGAACCAGCCCGGCTGCATGAGCGGCCGAAAGGCCTTCAACGATGGCGTCGAGGAGGGCCAGCGTTTGCCGAGGAGCCAGACGTCCCTGATCGCGAAGGAGTTGGCGCAGCGTGTGTCCCCGGATGAGCTCCATGGCCAGGTAAGCGGTATTGCCATCGACGCCGGTGTCCAGCACTCCGACAATATGGGGATGGGAGAAGCCGGCCGCAGTGATGGCTTCGGTGCGGAAACGCTCGACGAGTGCCGGGTCCTCGGCGAGGTGAGGATGCAGGAGCTTCAGGGCAACACTGCGTTCGAGCCGGACGTCCATGGCCCGGTAGACGGTGGACATGCCGCCGACAGCCAACCGCTCGACAATGCGGTAACGGCCGTCGATCAATGTGCCCCGGCTGGGGTCGCCTTCATGTTCACTCACCCCACGATGGTAGCTAGAAGCGTAGGTGATTCCGTGGACATACGCCCGTGGAACCGAAATCGGCCATGCGGTGCGGAGCCACCGTCCCGGCTGGGAAGTGGTTTGGCGGGCCTCCATCGAAGTGGGGCGTGGTGTCTTAACGAGCCGGAGGGAGCGAATCCATGGATTCGCTCCCTCCGTACGGCTTGAGGTCTTGTCCCTACGAGGCGCGGCGGGCCCGGGCTGCGCGTCGCTTCAGTGCGCGACGCTCGTCCTCGCTCATACCGCCCCAAACGCCTGCATCCTGGCCGGACTCAATGGCCCACTGCAGGCATGTGTCGATGACCGGGCACCGGCGGCAGACGCTCTTTGCCTCTTCGATCTGGAGCAAGGCCGGGCCGGTGTTTCCCACAGGGAAGAACAGTTCGGGGTCTTTGTCCAGGCAGGCTGCGCGACTACGCCAATCCATGCTCTTTGTTGCTCCTTGCGGCTAGATGTCAGGGAACGACCCACGACGGACAATCCGGGAAGTGGGGCGGTGGCAGCACAAAAGGGAGCATCAAATCATGCTCCCGTGCAACTGCCTAATAAGGTTTTCATGTTACCTGTACGTAAACAAGGGGTGGACGGGATCAATTCGGCCGAATGGCCTGAGGTTTTCGTCACAAGGGGTCATCTTCGGGGCAGTTAGCGTGGAGTCTCGCAGCTTGCGGGACCGGCCAAGAGTGGGGGAACCCACTTGGGGGGCCGAGCCGCGGTCGAGTAGATTCGAGGACGTGAGTTCCTCGAATGCCCCTGGCGAGAAGCCGGATGTCCCCACCGCGAATCCCCATCGGCCAGCATCCATTGTCGCCGTTTTCTCCTTGTTGCTGCTCGAAGCGATCGCCACCTTAGGGGCAGCCGTTTGGTATGCAACGTCCTTGGGTGCTGAGGGGCCACTCTCCCTCGGGGGGCGCATCTTCATGCTCGCACTGATCGTGGGGGCGGCAGCCTGGCAGTCGAATGTCGCCGTCCAGGTGTACAAGGGCCACGCGTGGACGCGGGCTGCTGCGCTGGTGTGGCAGGTTTTCCAAGTCATTTTCGCGGTGTCATTCCTCGGCGCGGGTGGCTGGGCGCTGGTCCTCGGGATTGCCTTGCTTATTCCTGCCGCCGCGATCCTGCTCCTGATCTTCGACCCGAGGGCCACGGCGTTCTTCGGGGACCGTGGTTCCGGCTCCTAGCAGGGGACCGCATTTCTCAGGCGTGGGCTTGGGCGCATTGGACTTGGACCAACGTGCCATGGACCATGGCGACGGCTCGGCCTGGTATTTCGGTTAGATGTGGGCGGATGCGCCAGCCGGGGATATCCCCGTCTGCCGCCTGCCGTGGATTGAGCAGAAGAAACGCGTTGGAAGACAACATCCGAGCAGCTGCTGGAAGCCGCATCAGTCTGGACCGGTCCGGATCTGCGGTCATCACGACCCGCGTCCCCGCGCGGATCATCACCTCGATCCGCGTCAGCTCAGCATCTGGTAGCTCCAGGACGTCGTCCAGCAGGAGGACATCAGGGGGAGTGCAGTCCTGTTCCACCGTGAAGGCAATGCTGACATGTCGCTTGAGGCGGTCCGCCAGAAGCTTGATCACGCTGGTTTTGCCGGATCCGGGGCTACCGAGGATCAAGCCGACGGGTCCGGGCTCCCAGATCCAGGGGCGGTTATCCGGGCCGATGAGCGCGACGGGATAGCGGCCGGGGACGGCGTGGGTGGTACCCAAGGCGGATACCGCCACGGTTGTGGGGAGGGGCGAACACCTCTGGACTGGAAGTTTCGCAGTTGGCCCGGGGAATTCGGGGCCCAATGGTAGCGGAGCGCAAAGCTGGACGATGGCACCTTTCCCATCGACATCTGGACTAGTCCAAACGGCCCGCCCGGGCAAGGGGGCTGTGTTTCGGAGTTTTGGCCAGCCCATCGTGGTTTCGGCGCCGAGACCAAAACGGAGGTACAGCCGATGCTCCGCCAGCGCAAAGTATCGCGACGACATCAGGTCTCGGTCTCCGAGGACAATGAGACAGGCATTCCGCTGTTCGGCTGACCGCGCGAGGGCTGCGAGCCGGTCATCAAGTACGGCAAAATCTGAGGCCCCCATGACTGCAGACCAAGCAGCCAGTCCGCTCACTACGAGGACGCGCGTCGCGGCCATGTCCGCGGGCGAATCACCGTTGAGCGTGAAGACATCCAGTAGCTCTTGGATCCGTTCTGGTTCGCCAGTGCCTACGTAGCCCGCGACGCGTGGAAGGGCGGCAACCGGAGAAAACCCCCCGGTGCCGTCCAGAAGATAGACATGTCGTTCGGGTTCATCCGTTGCCAGCTTCCTCAGCATGTGTAGAAGTGTTGATGAGGCAGCGCTGCCAGGGGCGGCAATGATGCCCAGCCTGCGCTGCTTCTCCGGAGCCCACCAGAGGGCCGACAACCTTTGGTTCTCGAGGTCATCGACCATGCCCAGTGCGATTGCGCCGTCGCTGGGTTCGCGTCTGAGGTGGTCGGGCAGCACATGCAATTCATCGGGTAGCGGCTGGGCGAAAGACGATACCGGCATTGTGGGGCAGGCAAGTCTGGATGTCAGGGCCGCCAGCTTCATTGCTGGCGACGTAGCTTCTGCACTCTGGCCATGTATCGTCGCCACCGTCTGGCAATCTTGGAACTCAGGTCCGAGCTCGAGGATCTTCCAAGACGGTTTGGGCTGCTCAACGGGTACCGATCGAAAAGGCCGTAACTCTTCACCGGCTCGTCGGAAGAAGCCCATCCCCGGGGCCGACGTGGGGATCTCGGCCGCCGCGGAAGAACCCAACAGCTCCTGAGAATCACTCGGACTCAGCAGCCGAAGGGAGATGACCGAATTGATGTTGGCCCGCATCGAAGCTGTTACTACCCCTTGTGGGCGTTGAGTCGACAATAAAAGATGCATGCCGAGCGATCGCCCCACGGTGGCGATGCGCATGAGTTCCTGTACGGCATCAGGCAGCTCGTCCGAAAGGAGACGGAACTCGTCGACGGTGACCAGGAGCCGTGGCAGGGGAAGGGCGTCGGGGAGGGCCAGCCGGCGATACCCTGTGTAGTCCTCGACGTTGGCTTCGCGGAACATGGACTCCCGGCGTTGGAGTTCTACTCTCAACCCGGTTAGAACCCTTTCACCTGATTCCGCGTTCAAATCCGTGACAAGGCTCTGACAGTGGGGCGTCTCAGCATAGGGGCCCAACGTCGAGCCGCCCTTGAAGTCGAGCAGTACCAGGGCAAGTTGGTCGGGACCGTAGCGATGCTGTAGGTCCGTGATTATGGATTTGAGGAGTTCGGACTTTCCGGCTCCCGTGGTTCCGATAACCAGCGCGTGCGGTCCATCTTCCACGAAGTCGAGATCGCATGCGCCGTCGGGGGAGTAGCCGATGCGGCAACGGAGTGCTGACTCGCTTGAGCTGCTCCACGGGGAGCCAGATCGCGTATTAGGTTGTGAGCCGTCGGTCGGGCCTGATCGGCCGATGCTGCCCCGTGGCCCTGAGCCGGTGACGACCTCGGGATCCGCTGCGACTGCCGTGCTGGCCATCGTCGAACGAGAGAGACCTTCCAGATCGACGTGGATTTCCCGGTCGCCGTCCCTGAAAGTGGACGTCGCGGTGTCGAGCGTCCAATCTGCCAAGTCATGTCGGTTGATGCCTGTCAGGATGAGACTGGGCCCGCGCGGGTCGCCGGCGGTGGACCTTGCCAGCGACTCCAGGCGATCGATATCCGTGAACCCTGGCATGGCGATGACGACCGAACCAGGCGGTAATGAATCGAACTGAATGTGGCCATCGGCGAAGCCATTGCATGCCCTCACGCCGGGCAGAAATCGGGCTTCCGCAGGCAAGAGGTCCGTTGCACCCACGATGATGAGTGAAGAGTCGGTGCGTGAGCAGGAAGAAGCCAGTTGAAAGATCACCGCGCGGATGACAGGACCGAGCATGCTTCCAGCACCCGCGAGAACGCCGAGACCCCCGGGGGAGACGTTGGTGATGACTGGGCCGCGGAGCGGGTAGATTTGCGGGCCGCGATATGTCGGAGGATCTATCTCCAGCGGAGGCATGACACAACCCGAGCCAAAACGCAGCGGATGGGTCGTCGACGTCGCATGCTGTTTGTTGGAACCCCGAGTGCCGCTCACCGATCGATACATGTAGAGGACTTGAATGCCAATTGGCGGGATCCTGCGCTCGAGGTCTGAGATCAGATCTGCCGAGAGCTGTCTGATTCGACGACGCATTTTTCTCCGGCTCAAAATCTCGTGAGTGGCAGGAACGCCTCCGGTCACGAGGCCGAGTGCGCTGAATGCCATGAAAATCCAGGAACCCAGGGTCAAGGCCAAGACGATGCCGATGGCAAGGGGAAGCAATGCGGTGGTCAAGGTCAACCAGGGTCTGCTCGTCGCGGACGTTGGACGCAACGTGGTCACTTGAGGCGGCCAAGGAGGCTGCGCCTGTGTTGCAGCGTCAGGTGCTGGTGGGCGTGCAGGACAAAGGCGAAACGTCGTGTCGCCCAGAACGAATTCGTCCCCGACACTAAGAAATCTTGGTTCCCCCTTGCCCTGCTGGCCGGGATCGGCTGGGGTCCCCGTGTCCCTGACTAATTCAATTGACGTGTGGTCCACGATGATGTCGGCGTGGTGTCTCGACAACGCAGGATCCAATACGTGTAGATCGCAATCGTTCCGGCCGATCGAGTAGCAGCCGCGAGTAAGGCCGAAATGCTGTCCGCAATCCGGGCCCTTTGCAGCAAGGAGCACCACCGCGGCGGCCGATGGGCCAGGAGCCGCGGAACGCTTGAATGGGGTCAGCGTCAACATTCCCCGGTTTGGCAACTCCTCTAGTTCGCTGAGCTGGACGTCGCCGGCTGGCCAGAGATCGTGATGGCCGAGTTGCGCCAATGCCTTGGCCAGCGCCGATCCGCTGAGACCCGCCGGACCGCGGACTTCGAAATACGACGTAGGCAGGATTTCGAAATCACCCGTCGGGCGCGGGACAACTGCAACATGTAGTGCCACGGGTTTCTTCCTCGCTCTCAGCGCTGACTAGGGCCAAGGCTAGTTGTCCTATACAGGAGATGTGGTCCGCCCTGTGGGGCTGTGGACAACGGAAATCAAGATTATCCACACGTCGGCGTAATCCCTTGTTCGCAAGGGTAAGGGTGGGTAGTGTCACAGGTGCCGCCCCAGATGCGGACGCCAAGGGTACGGGACGCGTGCCAATGGGTGCTTGGAGGTGAAAGTGGACGGCCAGCGCATTATCGAAGACGAAGTGCGGGAGCTGGTCCGTCGCCGTGGGCTGGATCCTGCCGAGAACGTCATCGAAGTCCGCCAAATCGTCAACGCCGCGGTTCGGGACTACGACGAGCGGTCACTTTTGGAGGGGTTGCCGAGACTCGGCCAACTAGACGAGACGGGCCGTGCCGTATTCGACGCTGTCGCCGGCTTCGGCCCCCTCCAGCCACTCCTGGACGACCCAGATGTCGAGGAAATCTGGATTAATTCGCCGAGTGAGATTTTTGCGGCGAGGGGAGGTAGTTCGGAATTGACGTCCATCCGTTTGGAGGAAGGGCATGTCCGGCTTTTGGTCGAAAGAATGCTCAAGTCCTCTGGTCGACGGTTGGACCTTTCCACCCCGTTCGTCGACGCAGCGTTGCCGGATGGTTCTCGTTTACATGTGGTAATTCCCGACATCACTCGTAAGTACTGGTCTGTGAATATCCGGAAGTTCATCGCCCGCGCTTCCCGGCTTGACCACCTCGTCGAATTAGGGTCGCTCAGCCGGCAAGCGGCTGATTTTCTGCACTTGGCAGTTGGCGCAGGGCTCAACGTGCTGGTCTCCGGAGCCACCCAAGCGGGAAAGACGACACTGCTGAATTGCTTGGCTTCAGGCATTGGTAGCCGCGAGCGGGTCATCACGGTGGAGGAAATTTTCGAGTTGAAGATCCCACTTCGGGACGTGGTGGCGATGCAGTGCCGTCAATCAAATCTTGAAGGGCATGGAGAAATAGACATGCGCCGGATCGTGAAGGAAGCAATGCGCATGCGTCCTGACCGCATCATTGTTGGAGAGGTGCGTGAGGCAGAAGCATTGGACATGCTGATCGCCATGAACGCAGGCTTGCCCGGGATGGCTAGTGTGCACGCGAATTCCGCCCGGGACGCTGTGACGAAAATATGTACCTTGCCGTTGCTAGCCGGCGAGAATATCAATTCGAACTTCGTGCTGCCCACGGTCGCTTCGTGCATCGATCTAGTGGTGCACTGCCAACGAGATTCTGTGGGGCACCGCGGGGTATCGGAAATCATCAAGCTCGGGCGTCGCGTGGAGAACGGACTTATCGAGTCATCGACGATCTTCCAGCGTGTTGATGGCGAACTCCAAATGACCCAATCAGCAGACCTGACACACGAAAAATTTGATAATGCCGGCGTTGACACGTCGACACTGCTGGGGGCCGGACGATGAGCCTGGTACTCGGGCTGCTTTTAGGATTGGGCAGTCTCCTGATCTGGCAGTCCTGGTGGACCGAACCGGCGAAACCGAAGAGGGCCCGGAAACGGCGAATCGAGACGCTGCTGCTCCACGCAGGCCTAGACAAGGTCAGCGTCGGTGGTTTCGTTTCGGCCATGGCTATTTGCTTCTTGATAGTCTCCGTCATCGTCTTTGTCGTGACCATGTCGCCACTCATAGCCATGATCTTCGGAATATTTGGAGCGGTCGTTCCAGTCCTTGTGCTCCGTTGGCGCGCGGCCAAGCGCGCAGCCGCGCTTCGCGAACAATGGCCCGATGTTGTGGACCACCTCCGTTCCGCAATACGGGCGGGACTTTCGCTTCCCGAGGCGCTTATCCAGCTGGGAGCCCAGGGGCCTGAGCCACTGCGGCAGGCTTTCACGGACTTCGGATTGGATTACCGCGCAACGTCGCGTTTTGATGAGGCCATAGAACGGCTGAGATATCGGTTGGCGGATCCCGTAGCCGACAAGATCATTGCGGCGCTGACGATCACTCGGGACGTTGGTGGATCCGACCTCGGAGAAATGCTCGGAACCTTAGGCGGATTCCTACGCGACAGCGCGAGGACACGTGGAGAACTCGAAGCCAGGCAATCGTGGACCGTTAACGCCGCGCGCCTGGCCGTTGCAGCCCCTTGGGTGATCCTGCTTCTGATGTCTACCCAGCCGCAAGCGGTCGCAGCATATTCGACATTCAGCGGGGCAATAGTGCTTTTGGCCGGGCTCCTCATCTCCTTCGTGTGCTATCGAATTATGCTCGGTATCGGTTCGCTACCCAGCGAAGAACGGATCCTCAAATGAGTCCCGGGTTTGCATGGGGGTTGGCGTTAGGGCTGCTGTTGGGAGCCGGGCTCTGGCTGAGTTTTGTCAGGCTGCCTGCCCTACGCCGGGTAGCCTTTGCCGACCGTATTGCCGGACAACTCCGTTCGGGACGGGATCCCTCGCGAGCTAGGCCCGGACAGGTTGGAGCCGAATCGCCGTTGGGGCCGCTGGTCAAGATTATGTGGCCTGTCCTCAAGGATCTCGTGTCCATGCTAAACCGGTTCAACCCGGCTGGCGTCGGTCTACAGCAGCGATTGCAGCGGGCCGGACTCGACGTCAGCATTACTGAGTTCCGCATTTCGCAGTTGACTTACGCGGGTGCGGGACTGTTGCTTGGAAGTCTCCTTATCGCGGCTTCTGTGGCTGGCGGGACCTTCAATGGATTTCTGTCGATTCCAATCCTTCTTGTTTCGGCCTTGGCCGGGTACATCTTCCGAGAGTGGCATCTCACCGAACAAGGCACGAAGCGTAGCCGCCGCATCCTGGGTCAGTTTCCTAGCATCGCCGAACTCATAGCCTTGGCGGTGGCAGCGGGGGAGAGCACTATTGGGGCCATTGAACGCGTGTGTAACAGCTCCCAAGGGGACTTACCAGATGAATTCAACGCCCTGTTGGCTGACGTCAGGTCAGGCACGCCAATGGCTGCGGCTTTCCACCACATGGCAAAGAGACTCGATTTGAATGCCATGACTCGATTTGTCGATGCAATCACTGTCGCCGCAGAGCGGGGCACGCCGTTGGCGGAGGTCATGAAAGCACAAGCCCAAGACGTGCGGGACGCCGCAAAGCGTGAACTCATGGAAACTGCCGGACGCAAGGAAATCAGCATGATGATTCCCGTGGTCTTTGGGATCCTTCCGCTGACCATCATCTTCGCCGTCTACCCGGGCATTTCTCTCATTGACATGAATCTGTAGTGGACGGAATCAACGTGGTACGAGGAAGCAAAATCATCCAGGAGAGCAGGACACAATGAAGAACGCATGGACTGCGGTAACCACCGCCGGAATGACAGCAACCTTGATCTGCTTGTCGCACGTGAATGGGCTGGGTCGGCGCATCCGCGAGGACGAACGGGGCGATGTCCCCGGATGGGTCATGATCACACTGATGTCGGCGGTTCTCGTGGCCGCGTTGCTTGCTATCGCGGGTCCACGGCTCAGCGACTTATTCAACCAAGCCATCAATCGGGTTTCGGGGCTCGGCTAACGACGTCTCCTGCACACCGCGAACCATGAAAACCGAACCGCAGACGCCTGTTGCCCTGGCGTGCCGTCCGGCCGCTAGGTCGCTGCGCTCGGAGGACGGATCTGCGGTAGCCGAATTCGTGATGGTTTCAGCGCTGCTGACCATGCTGTTCATCTCCGTTCTGCAGCTCGCCTTGGTACTTCACGTGCGAAACACCCTGATGGACGCCGCCGCGTCTGGGGCGCGCTTCGGGACTTTGGCCGACCGCTCGCCGGCGGAGGGCGCTCAGCGCACCCGTGAGCTCATTTCCGGCTCGCTCGGTCCGGGCCTCAAAGCGGAGGTTGTCTACCAGACGGTGACCATTGGGGGGCAACCTGGACTGCGGGTAACAGTCACCGCCCCTTTCCCACTCCTGGGTTATTTCGCTGTGGCTGGCCACCTCAACGTGAGCGGGGAGGCCGCGACCTATGGCGGCTAAAAACGGCAAGGTTCATCTTGTTTGGACCCAATTACGAACTCGAGAGGAGGGATCATCCATCGTCGAGTTCATTTTCCTCGGAGTCCTCCTACTGATCCCCGTGACGTATCTGATCATTAGTGCCTCGCAATTGCAGGCCGCTTCATTTGCTGCCGTGGGTGCCGCCGACCACGCGGCGCGGACTTTTGCCGCATCTGACAGTGAGAAAGCGGGTGCAGCACGGGCTCGGAACGCCGTCGACGTCGCCGTCGGCAATCTCAATATCGATAAGAATTCGGCAACGATGCACTATGGCTGCTCCTCGGCGTGCCTGGAGCCTGGCTCCACCGTCTCGGTCGAAGTGGTGATTGCCGTACCTTTACCTTTTCTGCCTGCGGGCGCTGACTTGGAATTTGGGAAAACGTCTTCGTCGTCGACCGTTCGAGTCGATCGGTTTGGCTGAAATGCGCCGCCACCAATCAGCTGATCTTGCCCCTCCAGGCGTCAGGCGGCCCGGAGGACGTGACACGACCACTTGTCGCCACATGGACGCAGGGGCAGAAGCCGGGCAATCAATGATCTTGATCATTGGGTACGTGGTGATAGTCCTGCTGGCCGTCAGCGCCACGTTGGCGGCTACATTGGTGAACACCCAAGCGCGCCAGCTCCTCAGTGTCGCCGACAGTGCCGTTACGGCGGCAGCCGACAGTTTTGAAGTACAGAGTTCGGGCGACACGGACTCAATCCAGATCCATTTGAGTGATGAGGGAGTTGCTGCTGCAACTACGAAATACGTGGCTGACGTCGGGGCAGCCAGCAGGTTTGATGGTTTCTCGGTAGCCAGCGCTGGTGCCAGCCGTGACGGAACAACTGCCGTGGTCAGACTCAGCGCAGTAGTCCGCCCACCCATCATTGGCTGGTTCGTACCACGTGGCATTCCCATCAACGTGGAGTCCAGCGCCAGGACCGGCCTCACGAGATGACGTAGGCTTGGGGGATCATGGCCTCTTCTGACTTTTCCGCGGAAATCCGCGACCTGCGCAATACATTCGCCTCTATCGAAGCCGTCACAGACGTCGATGCGATCAAGGCAGATATCGCTGACCTCTCCGAGAAGGCGGGGGTGCCAGACCTTTGGGACGACCCTGCCTCTGCCCAGAAGATCACTTCGAAGTTGTCGCATCGACAGTCTGAGCTGGAACGCATTGAGCGCTTGGACTCGCGAATCGATGATCTGGAAGTCCTGGTGGAGCTGGCTGGAGAAGAAGACGACGCTGACACCCTGGCCGAAGCGGAAAAGGAACTGAAATCGCTGCGCAAGGCCCTCGGCCAACTTGAGGTGGTGACGTTGCTGGCGGGGGAATATGACGAACGGGCTGCCGTCGTCACCATCCGTGCTGGTGCTGGTGGAGTCGACGCCGCCGATTTCGCTGACATGCTGCTGCGCATGTACCTACGCTGGGCAGAACGACACGGGTACCCGACTGCTGTCATGGATACCTCGTACGCCGAAGAAGCTGGGATCAAGTCTGCGACTTTCGAAGTAAATGCTCCCTATGCCTTCGGTACGCTCTCTGTTGAGGCGGGAACCCATCGGCTGGTGCGCATCAGCCCATTCGACAACCAAGGGCGCCGTCAAACGTCTTTTGCTGCCGTTGAGGTCATCCCCTTGATCGAACAAACGGACTCCGTTGAGATCCCCGAAAACGAGATCAAGGTAGATGTATTCCGGTCCTCGGGCCCGGGCGGCCAATCGGTGAACACCACCGACTCTGCCGTGAGGATGACCCACATTCCCACGGGCATCGTGGTGTCCATGCAAAATGAGAAGTCACAGATTCAGAACCGAGCCGCCGCGCTGCGCGTTTTGCAATCACGGCTACTGCTGGTTCGGCAGGAGGAGGAAAACGCTGCGAAAAAGGCGCTCGCCGGCGACGTCAAGGCTTCCTGGGGCGACCAGATGCGCTCGTACGTCCTCAATCCCTACCAGATGGTCAAGGACCTGCGCACCGAACACGAGGTCGGTAACACCGGCGCCGTTTTTGACGGCGAGATTGACGACTTCGTTGACGCCGGAATCCGGTGGCGTGCAAACGCTCGCCACGAGGTGGCGGAGTAGCGGAACTCCCGAAAAGCTACGGATGGCCAATAGGGGGGAGCGTCCCGCCTGCAATCCTTAGGTTTACCGCTGACGGTTCAGCCCTCGACGTGCAATGATCCGTGGAGGGAATACAGCGACCTCGCTGCCACACGGACAGCTGTCTCCGTGGCCCTCGGACACCATGCATTGCCAGAACGGGAGTGGAGAAGACATGAGCCAGAATCTTCAGGGACGCCACGCGATCGTCACAGGAGGCGCGAGTGGTATTGGGGCCGCCTGCGTCCGGGCTTTTGCGGAGCGCGGGGCCACTGTAACGGTCGCTGATCTGAACGGCGACGCGGCCGAAAAGGTAGCAGCCGAGGTCGGTGGAACGCCATGGCAGATTGATCTCTCGGATACCGCTAGCTTGGAATCTCTCAGGCTGGATGCTGACATCCTGGTGAATAACGCTGGCATCCAGCGCATCAGTCCCGTCCATGAATTCGTGCCCGACGATTGGCGGTTGATCCATCGCCTCATGCTTGAGGCTCCGTTCCTGCTGATCCGGGCGGTCCTCCCCGGGATGTATGAGCGCGGATTCGGTCGGATCATCAACCTTTCCAGTATCCACGGGCTGCGCGCATCGGCCTACAAAAGTGCCTACGTCGCAGCAAAGCATGGACTCGAAGGGCTGTCCAAGGTCACCGCCTTGGAAGGCGGCGAGCACGGGGTGACGAGCAACTGCATCGAACCTGCATATGTCAGGACTCCCTTGGTAGAAAAACAGATCGCCGACCAGGCAAAACTCCACGGCATACCCGAGGATGAGGTGGTCGCCAAGATCATGCTCACCGAGTCGGCCGTCAAGCGGCTCGTCGAACCTGAGGAAGTTGCCTCGCTGGCGTCGTGGCTGGCTTCTCCGGACGCCGGGATGGTGACCGGCGCCTCCTACACCGTTGATGGTGGGTGGAGCAGCCGCTAGCGATGTTTCCTGATCTAGGCCAATGTGGGCCGCGCGGCATGATGGCGATAGGTTTGGAAGTAACGCTGGTCACATCCTGTGGCTGCAGGGTGCCAGGACGTCGTACATCGGCCAAGGGAGGTCATTGAGTTGGCAATGGATAAGAGTGTCGCGTCGGCGGCGGAGGCCGTGGCTGATATCGGGGATGGTTCTTCG
>NZ_BAAAIV010000015.1:109172-142021 GCF_039526245.1 Arthrobacter rhombi | reverse complement strand
CCGCCTCACGTTCGGGAGCCACGCCCAGCGGGCTGGCCTCTTACACCACGCTAATGGGCACTACTAAAAGTCGACTCTGGTAAGGTGCTTGAATTTGAACTTGGTCATGGAGGTGTCCCACGTTGCGTCGGGTGCAATGGTAAGGATCCAAACGGATTTTTTGCCCCGTTCGACGGGCGCGCCAATCCATAACATTCCTGGACGGCGGACCTCCTCATAGAGGACAACGACCGCGGCTGTTGCCCAGATTTCTTGCAGGAACGATGCCGGCCCCGTCAGGTCGATGGTCCCCGCAGGCCGCTCGGGGGGCCATGCCTGGTGGGTTCGAAGATACGGGATAAAGGTGGTTTCGACCTTGATAGCGCGAATGTCGCCAGTCCTGATTATGGAATATCCATCGAAGTAGCCGCCGCTCCGAATCGCGGCGAGGAGCACCCATTCAGCAGCCATTTGCAGCACGATTCCGTTCAGGTCCTCGCCCGGATCACTGTGCCGCCAAATGCGGATTGGGACATCCTCGCTATGCGACAAGTTCAGACGCGTCAGGATCTTCTCAGGTGACTGGTTCTTCTTCACGCCTCATCCTCACACAGGATCTAGTTTCGCGAAGACGCGTACGGGTTTCCATTTTGCTTGTCATGTTCGCTACCGCTAGAAGGACCATCGGCCACGATGCGTTCCCGGGAGTCCGGAAGCCGGTCGACTGCTGAGACAGGCAAGAGACGAATCCCGTCCGACCGTGTTTGGCACGTTTCTGGCAACCACGAATTCCCATAAGACCCGCCCGCAAAAATGCCCGGTGAAGTTAGCCCAAACGCTTCACAAAATAAGTGGCGTCGGGTCTCCACCCTGGTGCAGTCGGGCTCGACCTGAGCAACCGACGCGCGTTCGCACAGGCACCGGTTTCTCGTGACCGAACGTCTGCGGCACGAGGCAACCTTGAGCATCACTCCCGCCTAAGATCATCGCCCAATGGCCCGCCACCCCGAATCCTTCGACTCGGGTGGCGGGCCATTGATGCTGGATGCAGCCAGTCAGTGCTTTCGAAGGGGCGGCTTCGGGGCATCTGGCTCAGCTACGTCTTGCGCGGATCGTGCGGAGCCGCTGTCGAGGCTGGCCGGGTCGTCGTTCGTGACGGTGACCAGTTCCTCCTCGGGCAACGTCACGGCCGCGGCAACCCGGGGGTTGGTTCGGCGCAGGATGGCGGTGACGACCGGCCAGAGCAGGACCAGAGCGATGATCACGTACACGACCATCGCCACTGGCTCATTGATCAGGCCGATCGGGTCCCCGGAGCTGAGCTTGAAGCCCCTGCGCAGTTGCTCCTCAATCCGTGGACCGAGGATGACGCCCAAGATCAGTGGCAGTACGGGAATGCCGAAGCGACGCATGGCGAAGCCCAGGATGCCCAGTGCCAGCAACAGGACCAGGTCGAACGTCTGCATGTTGACGGCGTAGGCGCCCAGCGTGGCGAAGAACAGGATGCCGGCATACAGGTACGGCCGGGGCAGCTGCAGCAGCTTCGCCCACAGCGGTGCCAATGGCAGGTTGATCAGCAGCAGCAGCGTATTGCCGATGAACAGGCTGGCGATCAGCGCCCAGACCAGCTGCGGCTCCTTCTCGAACAGCAACGGGCCCGGCTGGATGCCGAACTGAATGAAGGCAGCCAACATCACGGCAGCAGTTGCATTCGTGGGCAGGCCGAGGGCCAACATCGGCGTCAGCGTACCGGCTGCCGAGGCATTGTTCGCCGCCTCGGGGCCGGCAACCCCCTCGATGGCACCGTGACCGAACTCTTCCGGATGCTTGGAGAGCTTCTTCTCCGTGACGTAGGACAAAAACGTCGGGATCTCTGCGCCGCCCGCGGGCAAGGCACCGAAGGGGAAGCCGAACGCAGTACCCCGGAGCCAGGGCTTCCAGGAGCGCTTCCAGTCTTCCTTGCCCATCCACGGACGTCCCACGGGAATGGTCTGGGTCTTGCTCCGCAGCAGGTGAGCGGCGATCCAGAGCGCTTCTCCGACAGCGAAGATAGCCACGGCAACGACGACGATGTCGATGCCGTCCGCCAGCAGAGGCTGGCCGAAGGTGAGCCGACGTTGGCCGGTCATGGGTGCCATGCCGATCAAGCCGATAGCCAGGCCGAGGCCCAGGGACGAGAAGCCGCGCAACTTCGACTTGCCCAACACGGCGGTGACGGCAATGAGAGCCAGCAGCATGATGGCCAGGTAGCTGGGTGCCCCCAAACTGACCGCGAACTTGACGACCAATGGCGCCAACGTCACCAGCAGGGCCGTGCCGATGGTCCCGGCGACGAAGGAGCCGATGGCTGCGGTGGCCAGTGCCTGGGCGGCCCGACCGGCCCGCGCCATCTTATGTCCCTCGATGGCCGTGATGACCGTAGACGATTCTCCGGGGGTGTTCAGCAGGATCGATGTGGTCGAGCCGCCGTACATGCCGCCGTAGTAGATTCCGGCGAACATGATGAACGCGCTGGTCGGTTCCATCCCATAGGTGACCGGCAACAGCAGGGCAACCGTCATGGCCGGACCGATGCCTGGAAGCACGCCGACTGCGGTACCGAGCATGACGCCGATGAATGCGTACAGCAGGTTCATGGGGGTTGCCGCCGTGGCGAAGCCCTGCATCAGCATGTTGAAGGTATCCATCTAGAGCACTCCCTTCAGGATGCCGGCCGGCAAGTGGATGCCCAACCCGAGGTAGAAGCCATAGAACGACAACAGGGCCATGGCCAGCGAGATGATTCCATCGCGGAGGTAGTGCCGGCTTCCCAGGGCCCAGACGCTTCCCCAGAACAGCACCGCCCCGGAGATGACCCAGCCCAGGATGTTGATGAAGGCGATGTTGAAGATGAACACGCCAACCAGTGGGAGGACAACCCTCCAGCCAATCGGCGAATTGGGGTCCACGTCCTCCCCTTCTTCGGCCTCTGCGGTTCCGCCGCGGGCAACGTTGATCGCCAGCAGCACCGCACACACCAGGAGCAACGCACCGACGACGAACGGCACTGCCTTCGGGCCCACCGGGTCTGCCTGCGAATAGGTCACGTGCAGTCGGGTCGCATCGAAGATGACAATGGCACCGGCCACGCCGAGGAAGGCTGCAAAGCCCAGCTCGGCGCGGCCGGAGACCCGTTGGGTGGCTACGCTCACGCCAGTCCCAGCTTCTTCAGGACGTCTGCCACACGCTGGTCCTGCTCGGTGAGGAATCCGGAGAACTCATCGCCGGTCATGAAGGCGTCGGTCCAGGCATTGGTCTTCAGTGCCTGCTTCCACTCGTCGCTGGAGTGCATCTTGGTCAGCGCCGTGACGAGCTTTTCCTTGTCTGCATCGGAGATTCCTGGAGGGGCCACGATGCCGCGCCAGTTGCTGAAGACCAGATCGATGCCCGAGTCCTTCAGCGTGGGGGCATCAACGCCCTTGAGTTCCTTGTCGCCACTGGTGGCCAGGACGCGAATGGAACCCTTCTTGATCTGGTCCATGTATTCACCGGCACCGGAGGCCGCGACATCGACCTTGTTCCCCAGAATGGCGGGCAGCAGGTCGCCACCGCCGTCGTAGGAGATGAAGTTGACCTTCTTGGGGTCGAT
The DNA here is from genome assembly GCF_039526245.1 of Arthrobacter rhombi. Lineage (NCBI taxonomy): Bacteria > Bacillati > Actinomycetota > Actinomycetes > Micrococcales > Micrococcaceae > Arthrobacter > Arthrobacter rhombi. The sequence continues at coordinate 138,414 of NZ_BAAAIV010000015.1, read as the reverse complement.
GTCCACGGCCTGCGCCAGCTGCATCGGCAGGAGGTGGTCGGGACCGCCCGGCGAGGAGCCGCCACCGACGGTGATCTTTCCCGGGTTGGCCTTCCACGCCTTCACCAGGTCATCGATGGTCTTGTACGGCGAATCCTTGGGGACCATGATCGCGCCGGGCTCTTCGATGAGCTTGGCGATCGGGGTCGTGTCGGTGAGCTTGGCTTCGGAGTCGTTGGTGTAGCTGGCACCAACCACTCCCAGGCCCATCAACATGGTCAGGTCCCCGTTGCCCTTTTCGTTGACGATCCGGGCCAGGCCGACGGTTCCACCGGCGCCCGCGAGGTTGAACACCTCGGTTCCGGATGCTACCCCGGATTCCTCCATGACCTTGTTGGCCACCCGGGCAGTGGTGTCGTAGCCGCCACCTGCGGTATTCGGGACCATGATGCGCAGACCGGTCAACGGACCCGCGGATTCGGTGGTGCCCGCAGTGTCGGCGGATCCGGTGACCCCGCAGCCGGAAGCGGCGAGCATGATGCCCGCGGCCAGGGCGGAGAGCTTGAGCGCGCTGCGACGGCGCATGGTGTACCTCTTTCAAAGGGGGTGCGAATGGCTCCACGCTAGATGCGGCCGTGATCTGGGTCACTCTTGTGTTCACAATGGAACTTGTGTTCATTGTGTCAACACTCACAGTCGCTCTAGTCGCTGGACACTGTGTAGAGTTCAGGCGTTCCCCGCCCCCAATGATGTGGCATCGGCCTCGTCCGCGTGCGCAGGAAGGCCGTGCCCATGACCCGCCCAGCACTCCCTGCCATCGCGCCGCAGAACCGTCGCCGGTTCACGCTTTCCGGCCAGTTCCTGGCCCTGCAATTGTTGATCGTGCTTGCCGTGCTCGTGGGGGTCCTGTTCATCTCGCTGGCGCAATCGGAACGCACCTTCGAACGCATGGAGAGCCGCCGGGCGCTGTCGGCGGCCGAGACCCTGGCTTCCATGCCGGCCGTGCGCTCCCTTCTGCCGGAGGCGAGCCCCAAGCTGGGTTCCGCGCTGCCGGCAGTCGCCGAATCGGTCCGCGCGGTATCCGGAGCCTCGCTGGCGCAGCTCGCCCGACGTGACGGCATGATCGTGGCCTCCTCCGACCCGGGGCGACTCGGTGACCCGCTGGAGTTGGCCGGTAGCAACGTCATGGAGGGTCGGGCCTGGACGGGTTCCGTCGCCGACGAATCCGAGCGGACGCTCGTCGCCCACGTGCCTGTCCTCGACGATGCAGGACTACTGGTCGGCGTCGCCGTTGTCGGACGCACCTATCCTTCGATGTGGGAACGGCTCAGTGGCACGGTCCCTAACCTGCTCATCTACCTGGGCGTCTCGTTGGCTGTCGGAACGGTGGGTTCGCTCTTGCTCTCACGCCGGATCAAGCACCAGACCCTGGGCTTGGAACCGGACGAAATCGCCGGGTTGGTGGAACACCGCGAGGCCATCCTGCACGGCATCAAGGAGGGGGTCGTCGCCATCGACCCCCGCGACCGCATAGCGCTGGTGAACGACGCGGCGCTCGACTTGCTGGGCTGGCCGGCACTGAGCGAGGGGCGCACCCTGGACGATCTGGGTGTCAGTCCGGCGTTGCATGAAGCGCTGACCCGGGGACCTGCCCCCATGGACCAACTGCTGCTCGTCGGCGAGCGCCTGGTGGTGCTGAACCGGAGGCCGATGCAGGCGCGTGGTCGGGCCATTGGATGGGTGACTACCTTGCGCGACCGCACCGAACTCTCCACCTTGGAGAGCGAATTGGGGACCACGCGCACCACCACCGACACCCTCCGGGCGCAAACGCATGAGTTCGCGAACCAGCTCCATACGATTTCCGGCCTGCTCCAACTGGGCGAATATGACGAGGCCATGGGCTTCGTCGATGGTGTGAGCTTCAGCCGCACACAGCTGGTCGACGACGTCACCCAGGGAATCGGCGACGCCGCCGTGGCAGCATTGGTCATCGCCAAGTCCAGCCTGGCGGGTGAACGCGGTGTCTCGATCCATCTGACGCCGGGAACCCGTCTGGGCAAGGTCGATGAGGTGCTCTCGCGGGATCTGGTGACCGTGGTAGGGAACCTCATCGACAACGCCCTCGACGCCGTTGCCGGGTTGCCCGAGGGAACCGTGGAGCTGGGCCTGGCGGACGACAGCCAGGACATCACCGTCACGGTGAAGGATTCGGGGCCGGGCGTCGAGGCTGCGGACCGGGAACGGATCTTCGAGCAGGGCTACAGTTCCAAACCCTCGGTATCCTCGGCCGGGCGCGGATTCGGATTGGCCCTGACGCGGCTGGTCTGCGAGCGGCGCGGCGGCTCGGCCTCTGTCCACCACGACGCCGGCACTGTCTTCACGGCATGGCTCCCCCGGGAGGTCCGCTCGTGATCAAGGTCCTCATCGTCGATGACGATTTCATGGTGGCGCGCATCCACACCGGGTTTGTCTCGGCGGTGCCGGGATTCGAGGTGTGCGGTGTGGCGCATACCGGCGCGCAGGCACTGGCCGAGGTGCGCCGGGTGGTTCCCGATCTGGTGTTGCTGGACATCCATCTGCCCGACATCGGCGGACTCGAGCTGCTGCGCCGGTTGCGTGAAGTAGTTCCCGAGCTGGACGTGCTGGTCATCAGTGCTGCCCGGGAGGCCGACACGGTCCGCAGCGCGCTGCGCGGCGGGATCGTGCACTACCTGATGAAGCCCTTCACCAAGCAGGATCTGGCCGGTCGGCTCGAGCACTATGCAAGCACCTACCGGTCACTGGACGATACCGGGACGGCGCGGCAGGCGGACATCGATCGGGTCTTCGGAGGTGCCGCACCCCGGAGCACCCCGTTGCCCAAGGGGTTCAGTGCCGAGACGTTGCAGCGCGTCCAGGATCTGCTGCGCACGGCGGCCGGGGACGTGTCGTCCTTGGAGGCCGCGAAGTCCTTGGGGATCTCGCGGGTCAGCGCCCGCCGGTACCTGGAGCACCTCGCGGAGTCCGGTGGCGCCGCGGTCCGTTTGCGCTACGGCGCAGGCCGGCCGGAGCGCCGTTACTTCCGCGCCCCGGCCGCAACCGACGTCCCCGACGACTGATCAGTCGTCCGAGACGCGGATGTCCACCTCGATGTTGCCGCGGGTGGCGTTGGAGTAGGGGCAGACCTCATGCGCTCGGTCGGCGAGTTCACGAGCCACCTCGGCGTCCACCTCGGGCAGCGTGACCTCCAGGGTGACCGCCAGGCCGAATCCTCCGCCATCGATACCGCCCAGGTGCACTTCGGAGCCCACGCTGGATCCCTCGATGTTGACCTTGCGCTGGCGGGCGACCAGCTGCAGGGCGCTGTGGAAGCAGGCCGCGTAGCCGGCGGCGAAGAGTTGCTCGGGGTTGGCTCCGTTGCCGGAACCGCCCATGGCCTCGGGCACTGCGAGGTCGAACTCGACCCGCCGGTCGGTGGTGGCCACATGGCCGTCACGGCCGGCTCCGGTGGCGAGGGCTTCTGCGGTGTACAGGGTCTTCATGGTGTTCTCTCCTGGATGGTGGTGGGTGGCTTAGGCATCGCGGCCGCAGATCTTGCCCAGCAGGCGATGCAATTCAGTGGCTTCCGCGGCGGTGAGCCGCATGCGGGAAGCCAATTCGGTGGGGATGGTGACGGCGTCGGCCCGCAGTGCTGCACCGGCGTCGGTGAGCCGGACCCGGACGACGCGTTCATCGCCGTCCGATCTGCGCCGGGTGAGCCGTCCGGCAGCCTCCAGCCGCTTCAGCAGCGGTGACAAGGTCCCGCTGTCGAGGCCGAGTCGACGACCCAGCGCCGAGACGGGCTGGTCGTCGTCCTCCCAGAGCGCGAGCATGACCAGGTACTGCGGGTAGGTCAGGCCCAGCGGAGCCAGGAGTTCGCGGTAGGCGGCGCCGACGGTGCGCTCGCCGGAATAGAGCGAAAAGCACACCTGGGCATCGAGTGCCAGCGGATCCGTCGTCGTCATGTCATAAACATATCGCACAACTTAGTTGTGCACAACCTACCTATCGGTGGCGATTCGTCCCCGGCCACCGACGTGGTGCCTACTCTCCCGCGCGGGCCACCAGCAGGCGGGCGTGGCGCAGCAGCGGTTCATCGACCATCTGACCCTCGAAGGAGAAGACGCCGTGGGCGGTGCGGGCCGCTTCCAGGATGGCGCGGGCACGTTCCACGGCTGCGGGATCCGGGGCGTAGGCGTCGCGGATGACCGGCATCTGGGCCGGGTGGATGCTGGCCTTGGCGGCGAACCCGCTGGCCACCGCATCGCGGCTTTCGGCGGCCAGCCCCTCGGTGTCGGGAATGTCGATGTAGACCGAATCGATGCCCGCCTTGCCGTGGGCGCCTGCGGCCACCAGCACCGCTGCCCGGGCGTGGACTGCGACGTCGCGGTAGGACCCGTCCTCGTGCCGGCTGGAGGTTCCTCCGAGCGAGGCGACCAGGTCCTCGGCACCCCACATCATCGCCACCACGTTCTCCGCGGCGGCGATGGCCGGTGCGTTGAGGACTCCCAGGGCGGTCTCGCACAGGGCGATCACGCTGTAGCCCTCCAGCTGGCGCAGTTGCTCGACGTGTTCGGTCTTGGCGAGCATGACCGTGGTGTAGGGGCTCTGGCGCAGCGCTGCCAGGTCGGCGGCGAAGTCGTCGGTGGATACCGGGTTCACCCGCACGATGGTCCGGGCCGGATCCAGCGTGCTGTCCGCCATGGCCTTCCGGGCCGCCGGCTTGTCGGCGGGGGCGACGGCGTCCTCGAGGTCGATGATCACCGCGTCGGCGCGTGCCGCCGCCTTGGCATGGCGCTCGGGCCGGTCCGCCGGGCAGAACAGGATGGCCGGGCCCATGGAAAAGGCCGGGTAGGTCTCGTCGCTCATGCCTGCTCCTCCCCCGCGGCCCGGTGGCCCGCCTCGGTCCACATCAGGGCGGTGCGCGAGGCCTCGGCGACCACGACGCCGTCCTGGTTGCGGCCGGTGTGCTTCATGGTCACGATGCCCTGGCCGGGTCGTGACTTCGAGGGCCGCAGTCCGGTGATCTCGGTTTCGGTGTAGAGCGTGTCCCCGTGGAAGAGCGGATGCGGGAAGCTGACGTCGGTCAGGCCCAGCTGGCCGATGATGGTCCCCTGCGTCAGCTGGCCCACTGATTGGCCCACCAGCGTGGCCAGGGTGAACATCGAGTTGACCAGCCGCTGGCCGAACGGCTGCTGCGCGCTCCACGCGGCGTCGAGGTGCAGCGCCTGGGTGTTCATGGTCATGGTGGTGAACAGGACGTTGTCCGTTTCGGTCATCGTCCGCCCCGGGCTGTGCACGTATACGGTGCCCAGCTCCAACTCGTCGAAATACAGCCCGCGCTGGGTGACGCGTCGCCCCGGGGATGGGGTGCCGCCGTCGTGCTCTGGTGTCTGGCTCATGGTGCCGGCCTAGAGCCCGAGTTCGCGGGCGATGAGCATCAGCTGGACCTCGGTGGTGCCCTCGCCGACCTCGAGGATCTTCGAATCGCGGTAGTGGCGCGAGACGCGGAATTCGTTCATGAACCCGTAGCCGCCGAAGACCTGGGTGGCGTCGCGGGCATTGTCCATGGCCGCCTCGCCGGCAACCAGCTTGGCGATCGCTGCCTCGGTCTTGAACGGCTTGCCGGCGAGCATCTTGGAGGCCGCACCGTAGTAGGCCAGGCGGGCGGTGTGGGCGCGGGCCTGCATGCGGGCGATCTTGAACGAGATGGCCTGGAACTTGCCGATGTTCTGCCCGAACGCGCTGCGCTCCTTGGCGTAGCGGACGGATTCGTCCACGCAGCCCTGGGCGGCGCCGGTGGCCAGCGCGGCGATGGCGATGCGTCCCTCGTCGAGGATGGACAGGAAGTTCGCGTAGCCGCGGCCCTGGGTGCCCAACAGGTTGGCCTCCGGGACGGTGGCATTCTTCAGCGTCAGCGGGTGGGTGTCCGAGGCGTTCCAGCCGACCTTGTTGTACGCCTTTTCGGCGGTGAAACCCTCGGTGTCGGTGGGCACCAGGAGGGTGGAGATCTCCTTCTTCACGGACCCGTCGGGACGTTCGGAGGTGCCGGTGACCGCCGTGACGGTGACCAGGCGGGTGATGTCGGTGCCGGAGTTGGTGATGAACTCCTTGTTGCCGTTGACCACCCAGTTGCCGTCCTGCAGCTTGGCGGTGGTCTTGGTGCCGCCGGCGTCGGATCCTGCCTCCGGTTCGGTCAGGCCGAATCCGGCGAGCGCCTTCCCGCTGGCCAGCAGCGGCAGCCATTGCTCCTTCTGCGCGTCGGTGCCGAAGCGGTGGATGGGCATGGCGCCGAGGGAGACGCCGGCCTCCAGGGTGATGGCCACCGACTGGTCGACGCGGCCCAGCTGCTCCAGGGCCAGGGCCAGGGCGAAGTAGTCCCCGCCCATGCCGCCGTGCTCCTCGGGGAAGGGCAGGCCGAACAGGCCCATCTCCCCCATCTGGGCGACGACCTCGTAGGGGAAGCTGTGCTCCTCGTCGTGCTTCGCGGAGACCGGTGCGACGACGGTGTCGGCAAAATCGCGGACGGTGTCGGAGAGGTCCTGGTAGTCCTCTTCAAGTTCAAGATTCGGCATGGGTGCTCCTTAGCTGGTGGGGGTGGTGTCAGTGGGTTCGGGTGTCACGGTGGCGACGGATTGTCCGGCGGAGACGTGGTCACCGACCGCCACATGGACAGTGACGGTGCCGGTGAGCCCCGCGGTGAGCGGGTGCTCCATCTTCATCGCCTCCACGGCGAGCAGTGCCTGGCCGGCCGTCACGGCGTCCCCGCTGGCGACCAGGACGGAGACGACGGTGCCGGGCATCGGCGACCGGGATTCCGGGTCACCGCCGGCCTCCTCGCGTTCGATCCCGGCGAGGCGGCGGTGCACCACGGCACGCCGATCCAGCCAGCGCACGTGGGCGCCGTAACCGCCGGCACCGATCCACGCCTCGCGGCCACCGGTGCCGGGGACGAGTTCAACCACCGGGACGATGTCAACGACGGGGACGACGGCGGCTGCCGCGGTGGCGTCCTCGGCGGCGGGTTGCACCGTGTACAGCTCGTCGTCGATCTCCAGCGCCAGCGTGCGCTCCCGATGGGTGCCCATCCGCCAGCCGTCGGTGGCCCAGGCGCCGAACCGTCCGGTGGTGCGGGGTTCGGCGGCGAGGAAGGCAGCGGCGATGGCCTGCAGTTCAGCCTCGGTGGGGGTCCGCTTCGACTGGACGCCCCACCGGTCGATGAACGTGGTGTCCAGCCGTCCGGCCTGCACGTCCGGCTCGGCGATGAGGGCCCTGAGGTATTCCAGGTTGGTCTGGACGCCGAGCACGAGGGTGCCGGCCAGGGCGGCGTCGAGCCGGGCGAGTGCCTGGCTGCGGTCGGTGCCGTGGGCGATGACCTTGGCGAGCATCGGATCGTAGTCCGGGGTGATCCGGGATCCGTTGCTGATGCCCGAATCGGTGCGGATCCCGTCGCCGGTGGGATCCCCGGCGCGCAGGATGGTGCCGATGGAGGGCAGGAACCCGTGGGCGGGATCCTCGGCGTAGACGCGGGCCTCGATGGCGTGGCCGCTGAGCGTGACGGAGTCCTGGGCGATGTCCAGCGTCGCCCCGGCTGCAATGCGCACCTGCCATTCGACCAGGTCGATGCGCTGTCCGTCGACGCGGACCACCTCCTCGGTCACCGGGTGTTCGACCTGCAGGCGGGTGTTCATCTCCATGAAGAAGAACTCCCCGGGGTTCTCGTCGGAGACCAGGAACTCCACCGTGCCGGCGCCGACGTAGTCGACCGACCGGGCGGCGTTGACCGCCGCCTCCCCGATCCTGGCGCGGATCGAGGCACCGTCGTCGAGCATCTCCAACAGCGGGGCAGGAGCCTCCTCGATGACCTTCTGGTGGCGGCGTTGCAGCGAGCATTCGCGCTCGCCGAGGTGGATGGTGTTGCCGTGCGTGTCGGCCAGGATCTGGACCTCGATGTGGCGGGGGCTGCGGACCAGGCGTTCGAGCAGCAGCGTGTCATCACCAAAGGAGTTGCGGGCGACCCGGCGGGCGGTCTGCAAGGTGGAGGGCAGCTCCGCGGCGGTCTCCACCGCGTGCATGCCCTTGCCTCCACCGCCGGCGGAGGGTTTGATCAGCAGCGGGAAGCCGACGCCCGCGGCCGCCTCGATCAGCGCAGCATCGTCCATTCCGGGATCGGCGACCCCGGGGACGACGGGGACGCCGTGGCCGGAGACGTGGTTCTTGGCCCGGATCTTGTCGCCCATGAGGTTGATGGAGTGGGCGCTGGGTCCGATGAACGTGATGCCCGCGGATTCCAGCGCCCGGGCGAAGTCGAGGTTCTCGGAGAGGAACCCGTAGCCGGGGTGCACGGCCTGCGCACCGGAGGTCCGGCAGGCGGCGAGGACGGCTTCGATGTCCAGGTAGCTCTCGGCGGCGGCAGCGGGGCCCAGGCACACGGAGTCGTCGGCCTCGCGCACATGGCGGGCACCGGCGTCGGCCTCCGAGTACACGGCAACGGAGCGGATGCCCAGCCGGCGCAGCGTGCGGATCACGCGCACGGCGATTTCGCCGCGGTTGGCGACCAGCACGGTGTCGAAGAGCGGGGCGTCGGGGTGGTTCTCGGTCTGGTTCTCGGTCATCGGGGGTTCACATCCTGAAGACGCCGAACGAGGTGTCCGGCAGGGGTTCGGTGGCGCAGACGTCCAGGGCGAGGCCGAGGACCCGGCGGGTGTCGGCGGGGTCGATGATGCCGTCGTCCCAGAGACGGGCGGTGGAGTAGTACGGGTTGCCCTGGGTTTCGTATTGCTCGCGGATGGGGGCCTTGAAGGCCTCCTCCTCGGCGTCACTCCACGTACCGCCGGCCCGTTCAATGCCGTCGCGTTTGACGGTGGAGAGCACCGAGGAGGCCTGGGCGCCGCCCATGACGGAGATCCGGGCCGCCGGCCACATCCACAAGAAGCGCGGCGAGTAGGCCCGGCCGCACATCGAGTAGTTCCCGGCGCCGAAGGACCCGCCGATGACCACCGTCAGCTTCGGGACCCGGCAGGTGGCGACGGCGGTGACCATCTTCGCGCCGTTCTTGGCGATGCCTCCTGCCTCGTAGTCCCGGCCGACCATGAACCCCGAGATGTTCTGCAGGAACACCAGCGGAATGCCACGCTGGTCGCACAATTCGATGAAGTGGGCGCCCTTGAGCGCCGATTCGGAGAACAGCACCCCGTTGTTGGCCACGATGCCCACCGGGTGGCCGTGGATCCTTCCGAACCCGGTGACTAGGGTGGTGCCGTAGCCGGCCTTGAACTCGTGGAATCCGCTGCCGTCGGTGATGCGGGCGATGACCTCGTGGACGTCGTAGCGCCCGTTGACGTCGACCGGGACCGCGCCGTAGAGCTGTCCGGGATCGGCCACGGGATCGACGGTCTCGGCGATGGCCCAGGCGGGGGCTGCGGGCGGCGGGAGCGTTTCGACGATGTCGCGGACGATCTGCAGGGCGTGACCGTCGTCCTCGGCGATGTGGTCGCTGACGCCCGAGGTCTTCGAGTGCAGTTCGGCGCCGCCGAGTTCCTCGGCGGTGACGACCTCGCCGGTGGCTGCCTTCACCAGCGGCGGGCCGCCCAGGAAGATGGTGCCCTGGTTGCGCACCATGATGGTCTCATCGCTCATGGCCGGCACGTACGCGCCGCCTGCGGTGCAGGAGCCCAGCACGGCGGCGATCTGCGGGATCTTGCGCGCCGAGAGGTTGGCCTGGTTGTAGAAGATGCGCCCGAAGTGGTCCCGGTCCGGGAAGACCTCGTCCTGGCGGGGCAGGAACGCCCCACCGGAATCGACCAGGTAGATGCACGGCAGGTGGTTCTCCAACGCGATCTCCTGGGCCCGCAGGTGCTTCTTGACCGTCATCGGGTAGTAGGTCCCGCCCTTGACGGTGGCGTCGTTGGAGATGACCAGGACCTGGCGGCCATGGATGAGCCCGATCCCGGTGATGATGCCCGCGCCGGGGCATTCGCCGTCGTACATGTCCTCGGCGGCGAGCGGGGCGATCTCCAGGAACGGCGATCCCTCATCCAGCAGTGCATCGACGCGTTCGCGCGGGAGCATCTTGCCGCGGTCGGTGTGGCGGCGGCGGGCTTTCTCGCTGCCGCCGCGGGCCGCTGCGTCCAGCCGGGCGCCCAGTTCGTCGACGAGCGCGCGCTGGACGGCATCGTTCTCGGCAAACGAGGCGGCCGCCGGGTCCAGGTGGGAGGCCAGGGTTTCCATGGGTGCTTTTCCTCGGCGTCGTGGGGGCGTCCGGACGATGGCCGGCTGCCAGTTGAGTTAATAGGTACTAACTGAAATAGACGTTAGTATTCATTAACTGAAATGTCCAGCACCACAGGTGGCCTGGACCACATCGACAGGAGGTGCCCCGTGGAGCACGATCCGGCCCCGGAGACCATCCCCGAGCCCACCGGGCGCAGCCTGGCCAAGGCGTCCCGCCGTTCCACCCTGCTCGCCGAGGCGGCGCGGCTCTTCGCCCAACACGGCTACCACGGGGTCACCATCGAGGACATCGGCCAGGCCTCGGGCATCAGCGGCCCGGCCGTCTACCGGCACTTCCCCGGCAAGGCAGCCATGCTCGGGGCGCTGCTCATCGAGGTCAGCCACGACCTGTACGACGGCGGCAGCGCGGTGGCGCGCGCCGGTGGCACCCCCGCCGGGGTGCTCGCCGAGCTCGTCGGCTTCCAGGCGGACTTCGCCCTGGGCCACCGCGACGTCATCCGGGTCCAGGACCGGGACATGGCCAGCCTGGCCGAGGAGGACGCCGCCACGGTGCGGCGGCTGCAGCGCGCCTACATCGAGGTCTGGACCGGGCAATTGCGCCTGCTGCACCCCGAGGAGGATGAATCGGCGGCACGCTTCCGCGCCCAATCGGTGCTCGGGCTGATCAATTCCACCCCGCATTCGGCCCACCGCTCGGCGGTGGACCCGGCGGCGCGCAGAAGGCGGTTGGTGGCCATGGCCCTGGCCGCACTTCAGGCGCCCGTGCGCTAGGAGCCGGCCCACACCGGTAGTCTGGTGGGAATCATGTCCGCCAGCCGGACCATGAATGACCGACGCCGTAGTCACAGAGAGGTACAGACCGTGAAGCTTCGCCCCGTCGAGCACGCGGACCTGGACTGGTTCTTCAAGCACCAGCAGGATCCCGAGGCCAATGTGATGGCCGCATTCACCGCCAAGAACCCCGCGGACCGTGGGGTGTTCAACCTCCACTGGTCCTCCATCCTGTCCGACCCGGATGTCACCGTGCGCACCATCGAGCAGGACGGCAAGCCCGTCGGCAACGTCATGGCGTACACGTCGGACGACGGCGTGGAGATCGGTTTCTGGACCGACCGCGCCTACTGGGGCCAGGGCGTCACCACGTCAGCAGTGGACGAGTTCCTGCAGGAGATCACCACCCGCCCGATCCGTGCCCGCGTGGTCACGGACAACATCGGCAGCCAGAAGGTCCTCGAGCGCCGCGGCTTCACCGTGGTCGGCGAGGTCGATGGCTTCGCCAATGCGCGCGCCGCGGTGGTGAAGGAATACATCATGGAACTGGCCTAGCCCCAGTTCCCACCAGCACGTTGAAGTGAGGGAGGCACCCGGCGGAATCCCGCCGGGTGCCTCCCTGTGTGTGGTTTCGTTGCTGGCGCCGGGACGCCCTAGAGCATCGTGATGAGCATGCCCGGATCGGCCATGATGGTGCCGATGTCCGCGAGGAATCGCGACCCCTGCTCGCCATCGACGAGCCGGTGGTCGAACGAGAGGCTCAACGTGGTCAGCTGGCGCAACACGACCTCGCCGCGGTATCCCCACGGCTGTTCGCGGACCTGGCCCAGGGCCAGGATGCCCGCCTCACCCGGGTTGAGGATCGGCGTCCCGCCATCGATGCCGAAGACCCCGATGTTGGTGATGGAGAACGTGCCACCGCGCAACGCCTCCGGCGCCGTCCTGCCTTCCTTGGCGGTCACCGCCAGATCGCGCAGGGCCCCGGCCAATGACCTGAAGTCCAGCGACTGGGCGTCCTTGATGTTCGGCACCATGAGCCCGCGCGGGGTCGCCGCGGCGATGCCCAGGTTCACGTAGTTCAGCTGCACGATCTCCTGCGCCTGTGCATCCCAGCGCGAGTTCAGCGTGGGCTGGCGCTCCAGGGCGATGGTCACGGCCTTCGCTGCAATGGTCAGCGGGGTGAGCTTCACATCGCGGTAGGCACGGTCCGCGCGCAACCGCTCGAGCAGCTCCATCATCGGGGTGACATCGATGGTGAGGAACTCGGTGGCATGAGGCGCGGTGAACGCGCTGTCCACCATCGCCTGGGCGGTGTGCTTGCGCATCCCCTTGATGGGGGTGCGCACCTCGCGGGGTGCTCCCCCGAGCGTGCGCGGGCCTCCCGCCGACGGGGTGCCGACCAGCGGATCGGCCAGCGACTCGGCCAGCACTGCCGGCGATGCCGGGGCACCCTGGGCGGCGATCACGTCGTCACGGGTGATGAGTCCATACGGGCCGGTGCCGGCTACCTGTTCCAGATCCACCCCGGCGTCGCGGGCAAATTTGCGCACCGGTGGGGTGGACCGGGGCCGCTCGGCCGCCGGGCGCCCTGCAGGGGTTTCCAGCGGGGCCGGGGTGCTGGGAACCGGGGCCGTCGTTGGCGCCGAGGCCATGGCGTGGGCACGCGTCTTGCGGGCCGGGCGCTTGCCGGTCTCCACCGCAGCGCCGTAGCCCACCAGGGTGGCCTCACGCCGGGCAGCTGCCGGTTCGGCATGGGCTGCGGAACCGGCGGGAGCGTCGTCGTCGGTTCCCGCCTCGCCGACGACGTCAAAGGAAACGATGGGGTTGCCGACCTCCACCACGGCACCGGGCGCCTCGTGGAGTTCGGTGATCACGCCTGAGTAGGGGCTGGGCAGCTCGACCACTGCCTTGGCGGTCTCCACCTCGGCGATGATCTGGTTCAGCTTCACGGTCTCGCCGACGGCGACCTTCCAGCTGACGATCTCTGATTCGGTCAGCCCCTCGCCCAGGTCGGGGAGTTTGAAAACCTTCAACACGGTACTCATCTAGCCTTCCAGGGAACTGAGGGAGTTGGGACGACCCAGCGCACGGTCCACGCCGTCGAGGATGCGGTCCAGATCGGGCAGGTGGTGCATTTCGAGCTTCGAGAACGGGTAGGGGATGTCGAATCCGGTGACCCGTACGGGGGCATGCTCGAGGTGGTAGAAGCAGCGTTCGGTGATGCTGGCGGCGATTTCGGCGCCCAGGCCCAGCGTCTGCGCCGCCTCGTGGGTGACCACGAGGCGGCCGGTGCGCTTCACCGACGCCTCGAGCGTTGCGTAGTCCACCGGGGAGAGCGAGCGCAGGTCGATGACCTCGATCGAGATCCCCTCGTCTTCCGCTGCGGTGGCCGCATCCAGTGCCGTCTTCACCAGAGCCCCGTAGGCCACGAGGGTAACGTCGGTGCCGGCGCGGCGGATCACGGCGCTGCCGAGGTCCGGGCCCGTCATTCCGGCTTCGAGGTCGACCTCGCCCCGCTCGTGATAGCGGCGCTTGGGTTCGAAGAACACCACGGGGTCATCACAGGCGATCGCCTGCTGCATCATCACGTAGGCGTCCTGCGGGGTGGACGGGCTGACCACCCGCAGTCCTGCGGTATGGGCGAAGTAGGCCTCCGGGGATTCGGAGTGGTGCTCGGGTGAACCGATGCCGCCCCCGAAGGGGATGCGGATGGTCAGCGGCATCGAGACCTGGCCGTGGGTGCGGTAGTGCAGCTTGGCGACCTGGCTGACGATCTGGTCGAAGGCCGGGTAGACGAAGCCGTCGAATTGGATTTCGACTACGGGGCGGAATCCGCGGTAGGCCATGCCCACCGCGGTGCCCACGATGCCGGACTCCGCCAACGGGGTGTCGATGACCCGGTGCTGGCCGAAGTCCTTCTGCAGGCCGTCGGTGATCCGGAAGACCCCACCGAGCTTGCCGATGTCCTCGCCCATCAGCACGACCTTCGGGTCGGCTTCCATGGAATGGCGCAGGCCGGCGTTCAGGGCCTTGCCAAAGGTCAGCGCGCTCATCGTGCTCCCCCGTCCGTCGCCGATCCCGCGGCGGCAAATTGCTGTTGGTAGAGCTCGTAGTGTTCGCGCTGGCGGTCCAGGGTGCTGTGGGGCTGCGAGTAGACGTTGTCGAAGACCTCCATGGCCTGCGGATCCTGCAGGCCCATGATGGCCTTGCGGAGCTTCTCGGCGACGGCGTCGGCGACCTCGGCCGCACCGGCGCGCAGCTCGTCGACGTCGAGCCCGAGACCGGCCAGGTGCTTCTCCAGGCGGTCGATCGGGTCCTTGGCCGCCCAGAGGTCCAGTTCATTGGCGTCCCGGTAGCGGGTGGGGTCATCCGCGGTGGTGTGCGGTCCCATGCGGTAGGTGACGGCCTCGATGAAGGTCGGGCCGTTTCCGCTGCGGGCGCGGTCCAGCGCGATGCGGGTGGCTGCCAGGCAGGCGAGGACGTCGTTGCCGTCCACGCGCAGGCTCGGGATGCCGTAGCCGAGGGGACGGTCGGCGATGTGGGTGTTGCTTTGCAGTTCCACGGGTTCGGAGATGGCCCAGTGGTTGTTCTGGCAGAAGAAGACCACCGGCGCCTGGTAGCTGGCGGCGAAGACCATGGCCTCGCTGACATCACCCTGGCTGGTGGCGCCGTCACCGAAGTAGGTGATCGCTGCCTGGGAACCGCCGTCGTATTTGATGCCCATGGCATAGCCGGCGGCATGCAGGGTCTGGGCCCCGATGATGATCTGCGGGGTCGCCATGTTCTTGCCGAACGGATCCCAGCCGCTGTAGGCGTTGCCGCGCCAGACGCGCAGCGTGTCCTCCGCGTCGATGTCCCGGCAGTAGGCCAGTCCGGTCTCGCGGTAGGAGGGGAAGATGAAGTCGTCGTCTTCCAGCGCCCGGCCGGAGCCGATCTGCGCCGCTTCCTGGCCCAGCAGCGGCGGCCAGAGGGCCAGCTCGCCCTGGCGTTGCAGGGCGGTGCCTTCCTGGTCGATCCGGCGGATGGCCACCATGTCGGTGTACAGGCCGCGCAGTGCCTCGGCGTCGACCTCGGTGACCCAGGGGTCGAATTCTTCGTTCGGGGTGCGGTGACCGCTGGGATCGATGAGCTGGATCAGCCCCGCGTCCCGGTCGCCGGCTGGCTGTGACATGTTCATGGTCTGCGCTGCGTCCTTCGTGGTTCGTCGGCCGACTCGCCGGTTGTCGGAAGGGTCATCCGACGCCCGAACGGCGGGTCCGGCTTCATTGCCCAACCCTTACTGTGACGGTACTCACAATAAGCAGGGCGCACAACCATGAACATATCTTTTGCGCAGAGTGCTCAAATACCGTCGAGACCTACCTGATAATATTGTGCAGTATGACCGACCTGGATGATACCGACCGCCGACTCCTCAACGCACTGGTGCAGGACCCCAAGGCCACGACGGTGGCCCTCGCGGCAGCCCTCGGACTGTCGAGGAACACGGTGCAGGCGCGACTGACCCGCCTGGAGAACCACGGCGCGCTCTTGTCCTTCGAACGCCGGATCAACCCGGCGGCCCTGGGTTTCCCGCTGACCAGCTTCGTGCACATCCATGTCCAGCAGAAGAAGCTCTCCGACATCGTCACGGCGATGGCCCGCATCCCCGAGGTCGTGGAGGCCCACGGACTCAGCGGCACCGCCGACATCCTGGCCAGCGTCGTCGCCCGCGACGCCGAGGACCTGTTCCGGGTCAACGGCGCCATCCTGGACATCGACGGGGTGGACCGTGCCGATACGTCGCTGTCGATGGCGGAGCTGATCCCCCACCGCATGCGCCCACTGCTCGGACCCCGGTAGCTGCTTCACTGCACCCGCAGTCGCAGTCCCCGGACGCGGAACAGGGCCGGGTCCGCGTGGACCCGGCCCTGCGCCGTCGTACCCGGTATGGAGACCGGAGTGGACTGCCTAGTGGTCGACCGCCTTCTCGGCGCCGACGCCGGTCAGTGAACGGACCTCCATCTCGGCGTGCTTGGTCGGGTCCTCCTTCGTCTTGCTGAGCACCGTGCCCAACCAGCCCAGGAAGAACGCCAACGGGATCGAGACGATGCCGGGGTTGCTCAGCGGGAAGATGGCGAAGTCCGCCCCGGTGATCATCGAGGTCTCGGTACCGGAGACGACCGGCGAGAACACGATGAGCACGATCGCCGCACCCAGACCGCCATACATCGACCAGACGGCCCCCTGCGTGGAGAAGCGCTTCCAGTAGAGCGAGTAGATGATGGTCGGCAGGTTGGCCGACGCGGCGACCGCGAAGGCCAGCGCCACCAGGAAGGCCACGTTCTGGCCCTGGGCGCCGATGCCGCCGATGATCGCCAGGATGCCGATGACCACCACGGTGCGGCGGGCGACCTTCATCTCCTTCTCCGGGGTCGTCTTGCCCTTGGCGATGACGTTCGCGTAGATGTCATGGGCGAACGACGCGGCTGCGGTGATGGTCAACCCGGCCACCACCGCCAGGATGGTGGCGAAGGCGACCGCGGAGATCACCCCGAGCAGGATCGGCCCGCCGAGCTCGAACGCCAGCAGCGGTGCCGCCGAGTTCACGCCGCCGGGGGCGTTGGTGATCCGATCCGGACCGATCAGCGCGCCGGCGCCATAGCCGAGCACCAGGGTGAAGAGGTAGAAGGCGCCGATGAGCCAGATCGCCCAGACCACCGACTTGCGGGCCTCCTTGGCGGTGGGGACCGTGTAGAAGCGCATCAGCACGTGGGGCAGGGCCGCGGTGCCGAGCACCAGGGCCAAGGCCAGGGAGATGAAGTCCAGCTTGGAGGTCTCCGATGCCCCGTACTTCAGGCCCGGATCCAGCAGTGCCGGGTTGTTGGCGGTTTCGACGGCGGCACCCATCAGCGTGGAGAGGTTGAACCCGTACATGGCCAGCACCCAGATGGTCATGATGAACGCACCGGTGATGAGCAGGCACGCCTTGATGATCTGCACCCAGGTGGTGCCCTTCATGCCACCGACCAGTACGTACACGATCATCAGGCCGCCGACGACGGTGATGACCAGCGACTGGCCGAGCTTGCCGTCGATGCCCAGCAGCAGCGACACCAGCGCGCCGGCGCCGGCCATCTGCGCCAGCAGGTAGAACAGGCAGACGGCCAGCGTGGTGGTCGCCGCGGCGATGCGGATGGGGCGCTGCTTCAACCGGAAGGAGAGCACGTCGGCCATGGTGAACTTGCCGGTGTTGCGCAGCATCTCGGCCACCAGCAGCAGGGCCACCAGCCAGGCGACGAGGAAACCGATCGAATACAGGAAGCCGTCGTAGCCGTTGATGGCGATGGCCCCCACGATGCCCAGGAACGAGGCTGCCGAGAGGTAGTCCCCGGCGATGGCCGTGCCGTTCTGGGTTCCGGTGAAGGAGCGGCCGCCGGCGTAGTAGTCGGCTGCCGTCTTGTTGTTCTTGCTCGCCCGCAGCACCACGACGAGGGTGACGCCGACGAAGAGGGCGAAGATGCCGATGTTCACGAAGGGGTTGCCCACCGACGTGGACTCGGCAGCCGCCGCGAGGGGGACGGCGACGCTGGTGGCCAGGACGCTCATTTGAGGTCTCCTTCATCGATGGTGGCCTCGAGGCGCTCACGCAGTGCCGTGGCCTTCGGGTCCAGCTTCTTGTTCGAGAAGTGGACGTAGGCGGCGGTGATGCCGAAGGTCGAGACGAATTGCAGCAACCCCAGGATGAGCCCCAGGTTGATGTTGCCGGCGATCTTGATGGACATGAAGTCGTGGGCGTAGTCGGCCAGCAGGACGTAGGCGAAGTACCAGACCAGGAAGGCGATGGCCATCGGGAAGACAAAGCTGCGGTGGGTGCGGCGCAGTTCCTGGAACTCGTCGCTGGCCTGGACTGCGGTGAACTCGCCGGCCGCCTGGTCCGGGTGGGCCGTTTGGACGCCGGCGTCCGCTGCGGCCGTCTGGTCCTCCGGAACGGGGTCCGGGGTGGTGGGGTGTGCCATGGTTCCTCCTCAAAGTGGTGTTGCCGTCGGCCCCGTGCCGGGTGTCGTTCCCCGCCCGCGACCGCAATGATGGCTTCCATCACTGTCATTCACGCGTCGGCGATAGTGAAGTGCGTCACGTCCCCGTGTGGCCCAACGGTGCCGTGGATGCGCCGAGCGGTCGGGCCTCCCGGCGAGCGGTAGCAGCCCGCGCCCCGTCGTGGCCGCGCTCCCCCGGACCGCTCGGTCCTGCGTCTAGGCTGTGTCCATGCTGTCCGCCGCCACCCAGACCACGGTGATCATCGCGATCCTCACCATTGCCGTGGCAGTGGTCTTCTACGTCGGATTCCGGACCCTGCGCTCGTTCCGCGACCTGGGCACGGACGCCGACCGGGCCACGTATGAGACCCTGCACCGGGTCTCCCAGGCGGCCCCGCATTTCAGTGCCGGCCTGCAGGCCGAGGGGGCCGGCCGGGCGGCACGGCATCTGCGCGATGTGCTCGGCTGCGAGGGGTTGGCCATCACCGATACGACGACGGTGCTGGCCCTGGATGGACCGTTGGCCGATCCCGGCTGCGACTCCCCCACCGACCTGGCGCGCGGCGCCGTCCAGGCGGTGGAGGCAGCCCGCACCCAGGTGGTGCGGGGCCCCGGGGCCGACGGCGTCTACGCGCCGATCCTGGTCCGCGGGGTCGCGGTGGGCACCGTGGTGGCGCTGGCTCCGCGGGCCAACGCCGGGCTGGTCCGTGCCACCACCGAACTGGCGGCCTGGGTCGCGGCCCAACTGGGACTGGCGGAACTCGACGAGTCCCGCGCGCTGTTGATGGAGGCCGAAGTCCGCGCCCTGCGCGCCCAGATCAGCCCGCACTTCATCTACAACAGCCTCAACGCGATCGCCTCCTTCATCAACACCGACCCGCAGCGCGCCCGCACCCTGGTGGTCGAGTTCGCCGACTTCACCCGGTACTCGTTCCGCCGCCACGGGGACTTCACCACCCTCGCCGAGGAACTGCAGGCCATCGACCGCTACCTGCTGCTGGAGAAGGCACGGTTCGGGGACCGCATCCGGGTCTCCCTGGCCATCGCCCCGGAGGTGCTCAGCACGGTCATGCCGTTCCTGTCGCTGCAGCCGTTGGTGGAGAACGCGGTCCGCCATGGGCTCGAGGGCAAGGCCGGTGGCGGGCTGATCAGCCTGACGGCCTCCGATGCCGGGGCGTTCGCGGAGATCACGGTGGAGGACGATGGCGTGGGCGCGGACCCGGAGGCCTTGCGCGCCGTCCTGGCCGGCACCTCCGACGGCGTCCACGTGGGATTGCGCAATGTGGACGTGCGGTTGCGCCAGCTCTATGGGGACGGCCACGGCCTGGTCATCGACACCGCACCGGGCGCCGGAACGCTGATCACGCTGCGGATCCCCAAATTCCAACCCGGGTACGACGCCGGCCCGCCGGCCTGAGTGCCAGGGCTCACATCGCTGCCTAGACTGGTGGCATGATCAATGTCGTCGTCGCAGATGATGAGCTGCCCGCCGTCGAGGAACTGGCCTTCCTGCTCGACGCCGACGCCCGCGTGGGCCAGATCCACCGGGCCACCTCCGGGGCCGCGGCGCTGAAGGCGCTGGAGGAGTTCCCCGTCGACGCCCTCTTTCTGGACATCCACATGCCGGCGCTCTCCGGCCTGGACATCGCCCGGGTGATCTCCCGCTTCAGCCGGCCCCCCGCCGTCGTCTTCGTGACCGCCGACGAGGCGCAGGCGCTGGAGGCCTTCGAACTGGCGGCGGTGGACTATGTGCTCAAGCCGATCCGCCCCGAACGCCTGGCCGAATCGGTGCGCCGGGTCTGCGAGCTGATCCAGGAAGGGCCCACCGAACCCGAGGTCGTCACGGTGGACCAGGGTGGGGTCACCAAGATGATCCGCCGCGACGAGATCCGCTACGTCCAGGCCCAGGGCGACTACGCCCGCCTGCACACCGCCGACGCCAGCTACCTGATCCGGGTCCCGCTCAACGACCTGGAACAGCAGTGGGCGCCGGCAGGCTACCTGCGCATCCACCGGGGGTACCTGGTGGCCATGAACCGGGTGGAAAAGGTCAAGATGGCGCCGGGCAAGGCCTCGGTGCTCATCGGCGACACCGAGTTGCCGGTCAGCCGCCGGGCACTGCCGCTACTGCGGGAGAACCTGGCAGCCAACCGCATCCGTCCCCTGTGAACGCCCCGGGTCCGGGCGGGCAGCAGGACCGGCAGACTCCACCGGTGCGGGTCCGCGTGACGGCGCCGGAAGGTGCCCCGTTGGGCGTGTCCGGCCGGCGGACCGGCCCCGATCCGGCCGCCGAGTTCTACGTCAGGTCACTGATCCGCTCCCAATTGCGCCTGTCCCTGTCGGTGGCGGTGGGGTTCCTGCTGCTGCTGTTGTGCCTGGCCGTCATGGTGGCCGCGTGGCCGCAGATCCACGCCATCCGGATCCTGACGATCCCGCTGCCGTGGATCGTGTTGGGGATCGGGGTCTACCCGATCATCCTCTCGGGGGCGTTCCTCTACAACCGGGTCAGCGCGCGGTACGAGGCGCGCTACCGGGACGTGACCGGCGAATGAGCGCCGGTACGGCACTGCTGGCGATCGCCGTCGTCATGCTGGCCACGGTGCTGATCGCCGTGCATGGGCTGCGCCTGTCGCGGACCACCGGGGACTTCTACGTCGCCTCCCGCACGGTGCGCCCCTGGTGGAATGCCTCGGCCATCGGCGGGGAATACCTCTCAGCGGCCAGCTTCCTGGGCATCGCCGGGCTGATCGTGGTCTCCGGGCAGGACGCGCTCTGGTTTCCGATCGGCTACACGGCCGGGTACCTGATGCTGCTGCTCTTCGTGGCGGCTCCCCTGCGCCGATCCGGGGCCTACACGCTGCCCGATTTTGCCCAGATCCGGCTCCACAGCCGGATGGCCCGGCTGGTGACCAGCATCCTGGTGGTCGTGGTCGGGTGGCTCTACATCGTGCCCCAACTCCATGGGGCGTCCCTGACGTTGGCGATCACCACCGGGTTGCCCGGCTGGCTCGGTGCGGCGATGGTCATGGCGGTGGTCTGCCTGACGGTGGTCGCCGGCGGGATGCGCTCGATCACCTTCGTGCAGGCCTTCCAGTTCTGGCTCAAGCTCGGGGCGCTCGCGGTGCCCACCGTGTTCCTGCTGCTGGAGCTGGGCATCACCGGACGCTCCGCGACCGGCAACGGGTTGGCGTTCGACCTGCCCCAGGAGGCGCTGGGCCAGTCGGGGATCTATTCGACGATCTCGTTGATCGTGGCGTTGCTGTTCGGGACGCTGGGGCTGCCGCATGTGCTGGTGCGCTTCTACACCAACCCGGATGGGGCCTCGGCACGCCGGACGACGGCGATCGTGCTGGTCCTGCTCTCGGTCTTCTACCTCTTCCCCACAGTGCTCGGTGTGCTCGGGCGGGTCTACCTGCCGGAGCTGGCACAGAACGGCAATGCCGATGCGACGGTGCTGCTGCTGCCGGCCCGCGTGGTCGGTGGAACCGCGGGGAACCTGCTGACTGCCCTGGTCATCGGGGGCGCGTTTGCGGCATTCATGTCCACTACGTCGGGTCTGGTGGTCTCCCTGGCGGGGGTGATGAGCCAGGACCTGTTCGGCGGCACGGTGCGCGGCTTCCGTTGGTCAGCCGTCCTGGCCAGTGCGGTCCCGCTGCTGCTGGCCCTGGGCACCAGCACCTTGGCGCTGGCCGGGGCGATCGGGGCGGTATTCGCCTTCACGGCCTCCACCATCTGCCCGCTGCTGCTGTTGGGCATCTGGTGGCGGGGGCTGACGGCTGCCGGTGCGGTGGCCGGAATGCTCGCCGGCGCCCTGGCCTGCGGGGTGGCGATGCTGGTGGCCTCGACCGTTCCCGACCTCGCGGGCTTGGCACTGGACCTGGCCACGCAGCCGGCCGCCTGGACCGTCCCGTTGGCGTTCGTGGTCACCGTGTTGGTGTCGCTGGCCACCCGCGGACCATCCCCGGGGGCGACGTCGACGGTCATGACCCGGCTGCACGCGCCCGAGCGGGCGGCGTCCGGTCCGGGGGCCAGCCGGATCTAGCCGCAGCTAGTCGATGGAGGCCATGAGCTCCACGACGCGGTCCAGGAAGGCGTCGACCTGGCTTTCCTCGTAGCCGTCCCGGCCGACGGCCTCACGGAAGGAGGCCTTGCGGACCGCATCGACGCTCATGGGGACGTCCTGCTCGAAGTACTGCAACAGATGCCCGCACAGCTTGTCGACGTCCTCGATGTGGTAGCTGGGGGCGTTGCGGCGGCTGGGGCGGCGGAAGCGCTGCCCCGGTTCGCGGTGGAGCCGGCCGCGCAGGATGGCCGAAAGGTGTCCCACCTGCTCCAGCCAGGCCTCCTCGCCGGAGGCCTCGATCAGGGCGTCGCGCTCACGCTGGGCGAAGACGTCCTCGAGCCGGTCCAGCGCGGCGTCGACTTCCTGGGCGACGTAGCCGCCCTTCTGCGGTTCGAAGGAGGTCCGGCGAACCAGGTGGCTGGTGACCACGCTGTCGTCGTCGCCGGTGCCGTTGTAGGTGGCGCGGGCACGGGCCAGGAAGTGATCGACCTGCTTGACGTGGTAGCCGAACTCCTGGGAGTCGACCCGTTCGAAGGGGGTCTGGGTCTTCTGCTGGCTGTCCTGGCTCACTGCACTTCCCTCAAGCTGGCGTTGCTGGCTGACGTGGCGGCGGCCGGGGTGGGCCGCCACATTACTGCACCCATCTTAGGGCAGCGGCAGGCCAATCGTGCCGTCCACGCCGGGGAGCAGCAGGACCGAAAGGATATAGCCGATCGGGAAGGAGAAGACGACCGAATCCAGCCGGTCCATCACCCCGCCGTGTCCGGGCAGCAGATTGCTCATGTCCTTGATCCCGAGTTCACGCTTGACCATCGATTCGGCCAGGTCGCCCGCTGTCGCGGCTGCCACCGTGGCCAACGCGAGCGGGATGCCGATCCACCAGGGGCGGTCCAGCATGAACACGATGCACGCGATCCCGACCACGATCGCCCCCAGGCAGGACCCGGCAAAGCCCTCCCAGGACTTCTTGGGGCTGATCTTCGGTGCCATCGGGTGCTTGCCCAGCGAGGCGCCCACCAGATAGCCGAAGGTGTCGTTGGCGACGACCAGCAGGAGCACGACGGCGACCAGGGTCCGGCCGCGGTCCTCCAGCATCAGCAGGATGGCGAAGCTGATGAGGAAGGGCACCCACAACAGCACGAAGGTGGAGGCAACGACGGAGCGGAAGGCCCCGGCCGCGCCCTCCACGATCCGCCAGACCAGGACCAGCAACACACTTCCGGCCAACGCGAACCCGAGGGCTTCGGCGCCACCCAGATAGGCGGAGAACGGCAGGACGATGCCCGCCACCGCCAGCGGCGGCAGCGGGACCTCGGTCTTCGCGGCCATGAGCGCGCGGCTGACTTCCCAGGAACCGACGACGGCGAACACCGCCACGATCCCCACAAAGGCCAGCGGCACGAAGAACAGGCCCAGCAGGACGGCGGCGAGCAGGACGAACCCGACCCCGATGGCTGCCGGGAGGTCACGGCCGGCCCGCGAGGGCTTGGCAGCGCGCTGGTCCCGCAGTTGGCGCCGCGAGAGCGGCGCCGGTGCCGCGGGGTCCGGCCCCGGCGCTTCACCGTGGCCGCTGGCAGCGCCGTCGGGTTGCGTCGGAGTGGGCATTAGACGTCCAGCAGCTCGGTTTCCTTGCGCTTGAGCAGCTCATCGACCTGGTCGGTGGCCTTCTTGGTCAACGCGTCCAGGTCCTTCTCGCCACGCGAGCCGTCGTCCTCGCCCACGTCGCCGTCCTTGACCATCTTGTCCATGGTCTCCTTGGCCTTGCGGCGGTGGTTGCGGATCGCGACCTTGGCATCCTCGCCCTTGCCCTTGACGACCTTGACGTATTCCTTGCGGCGTTCGGCCGTCAGCTCGGGCAGGGTCACGCGGATGACCTTGCCGTCGTTGGACGGGTTGGCGCCGATCTCGGAGTCGCTCAGCGCCTTTTCGATCTCACGCAGCGCGGTGACGTCGTAGGGGGTGATCAGGATCGTACGTGCGTCGGGAACGGCGAACGAGGCCAGCTGCTGCAGCGGGGTCGCCGAGCCGTAGTAGTCCACCAGGACCTTGGAGTACAGGCCCGGGTTGGCCCGGCCGGTACGAATCGTGGCGAAGTCCTCCTTCGTCGCCTCGAGGGTACGCTCCATCTTCTCGTTGGCGTCCTGCAGGGTTTCCTCGATCACTACTCTCTCCTTCGGAATCCGGTGCCGCCAGACGGCTCCGGGGTGGGTTCCACGCTCAGCATTCATCCTATGCCACGGTGGAGCTGCTCGGTGGTGGCGGGGCTAGACGGTGACGCGCGTGCCCAGGGCCTCGCCGCGGATGGCGCGGGTGACGTTCCCGTCCCCCGACATGCCGAAGACCATCATTTCCAGCCCGTTGTCCTTGCACATGGTCATGGCCGTCTGGTCCATCACGCGGATGTCCTTCAACAGCGCCTCGTCGTAGGTCAGCGTCTCGAGGCGTTTGGCGGTGGGGTCCTTCTTGGGGTCGGCGGTGTACACGCCGTCAACACCGCTCTTGGCCATGAGCACGACGTCGGCACGCACCTCCAGGGCCCGCTGCGCGGCCACGGTATCGGTGGAGAAGTACGGCAGACCGGCACCGGCACCGAAGATGACCACGCGGTTCTTCTCCATGTGGCGGATGGCCCGGCGCGGGATGTAGGCCTCGGCCACCTGGGCCATGCTGATGGCGGACTGCACGCGCGTCTCGACACCTGCCTGCTCCAGGAAGTCCTGCAGCGCCAGGCAGTTCATCACGGTGCCCAGCATGCCCATGTAGTCGGCACGGGAACGGTCCATGCCGGACTGGGAGAGCTCGGCACCCCGGAAGAAGTTTCCGCCGCCAACGACGATGGCGGTCTCCACCTCGCCGACGGTCGCGGCGATCTGCTCGGCGACGCCGCGCACGGTCACCGGGTCGACGCCGAGCTTGCCGCCGCCGAAGACCTCACCGGAGAGCTTGAGCAGGACCCGGCGACGGGTCCCGGACTCGTTGGTGATCTGGGTCGGTTCTACCTGCTGGGTTGCTGCCATGGAGGACTCCTGTCGCGGACCGGGGTCCGCCGTCGTGCTGGGTTTCAAAAATGGTCTGGGCGTGGCAAGGGGGCGGCCACCTCAGTGGTGGCCGCCCCCTTGTCAATGCCGCATGGGCGGGCGGAATCCGGCCGCCGTTAAGCTGCTAGGAGCCTACGCGGAAACGGGCGAACCCGGTAGCCTTGACGCCGGCGCCCTCGAGCACCTTGCCAACGACCTGCTTGGAGTCCTTCGCGAACGGCTGGTCCAGCAGCACGATCTCCTTGAAGAACCCGGTCATGCGGCCTTCAACGATCTTCGTGAGTGCGGCTTCCGGCTTGCCTTCGGCGCGGGCGGTCTCATCGGCGATGCGACGCTCGTTGGCGACGGTCTCGGCGGGAACGTCCTCGCGGCTCAGGTAGGTCGGGGCCAGTGCCGCGGTGTGCACTGCCACGTCGTGGGCGACGGTCTGCGCGGCTTCGCCGGAACCATCGACGACCATGAGGACGCCGACCTGGGCCGGGAGGTCCTTGGACGTCTTGTGCAGGTAGGCATCAACCGTGGCGCCTTCGAGGCGGGCCAGACGGCGGACGACAACCTTCTCGCCCAGGATGGCGCCTTCTTCGATGACGACGTCGGACAGCTTCTTGCCATCGACATCGGCGGCCAGCAGGGCCTCCAGGTCGGCGGCGCCGGTGGAGACAGCCACCTCCAGGACCTTGTCGGCGAGGGCGATGAACTTGTCGTTCTTGGCGACGAAGTCGGTCTCGCAGTTGATCTCGATCATGACGCCGACGGTGCCGTCGACGACCTTGGCGGCAACCAGGCCCTCGGCGGTGGAGCGGCCTTCACGCTTGGTGGCGCCCTTGAGGCCCTTGACGCGGATGAGCTCGATGGCCTTCTCGGCATCGCCGTTGGCCTCGTCGAGTGCCTTCTTCACGTCCATCATGCCTGCGCCGGTGCGCTCGCGAAGCGCCTTGATATCAGCGGCGGTGTAGTTCGCCATGTGCAACCCCATTCTCAGTGGTGATCTAGCTAGTTCCCACGAGCCGGTCCGATCACGGACGCGGCCCGGTTTGAAGGGAGCCGGCGAGCCAGATGGCCCGCCGGCTCCCGTGGCCCAACAGTTGTTACTTGGCGTCCTCGGCCGGAGCCTCGGGTGCTGCTTCGGCTTCGGCGGCCGGAGCTTCCTCAGCAGCCGGAGCGGCCTCGGCTGCGGGAGCCTCGGTCTCTTCGGGCTTGGCCTCGAGCAGCTCGCGCTCCCACTCGGCCATCGGCTCTGCGGCGGCCTCGGTGTTGCCACTCTGCTTGTTGCTGCGGGCGATGAGGCCCTCGGCAACGGCGTCGGCGACGACGCGGGTCAGCAGGTTGACGGAGCGGATGGCGTCGTCATTGCCCGGAATCGGGAAGTCGACCTCATCCGGATCGCAGTTGGTGTCCAGGATGGCCACGACGGGGATGTTCAGCTTCTTGGCCTCGTCAACGGCGAGGTGCTCCTTCTTGGTGTCAACGACCCAGAGGAGCGACGGTGCCTTGGTCAGGTTGCGGATGCCGCCCAGGTTGGTCTGCAGCTTGGTGAGCTCGCGGCGCATCAGCAGCAGTTCCTTCTTGGTGTACATCGAGCCTGCGACATCGTCGAAGTCGATTTCCTCGAGCTCCTTCATGCGCGAAACGCGCTTGGAGACCGTGGCGAAGTTGGTCAGCATGCCGCCGAGCCAGCGCTGGTTGACGTACGGCTGGTTGACGCGGGTGGCCTGCTCGGAGATGGCCTCCTGGGCCTGCTTCTTCGTGCCGACGAACAGCACGGTTCCACCGTGGGCAACCGTGGCCTTGACGAACTCGTAGGCGCGGTCGATGTAGGACAGCGACTGCTGGAGGTCGATGATGTAGATGCCGTTGCGCTCGGTGAAGATGAAGCGCTTCATCTTCGGGTTCCAGCGACGGGTCTGGTGGCCAAAGTGGACGCCGCTGTCGAGCAGCTGGCGCATGGTTACGACGGGCATGTCGCAACTCCTTCCGGCGGTAGCAGTCCGATCCCTGACGGGATCGCGGTAACCACCTGTTGTTTCGGTTGTCTGGCGTTCCACCGGTCGGTGGCGCCCCTGGCATTGTGCACCGGTGTCCCGGTCCGTGCCGCCTACCGGGTTTCCGGACCGTGGGCGGCATGGTCCATCCAGTGTTGAGGATGGAGACGCAATGCGCGAAGTCAGTTCCCTGCGCATCCGACCCATAGGCACAGGCCATCGACGCACAGAACTGCGGTTACCAGTGTACTACAGCGGGGAGGGCCCCCGGACCGCCGTCGTGCCCTCCACAAGCGGCAGCAGCGCCCGGATATCCCCCGTCATCAACGGCGGGGACCAGACGCCGGAACTGCCATCCAGGATCCTTGCATGGACACGTCGATTTCCCGCTTTCATTCCACCGCGCTCCTGCTCACCTGCGCCCTGCTGGCCGTGGGGCCTGCCTCCGCAGTGGCGCCCCGTCCGCCGGCCGGGGAGGCGCCTGCACCTGCGGGGGCCTGGGCTTGGCCCGCGGGCGGACCGGACCAGCTGCTGGCGGTGTTCGATCGGCCGGATTCGCGCTGGTCCGCCGGACACCGCGGCGTTGACCTCACCACCGCACGCGGCGCACCGGTGCGCTCCCCCGCCGCGGGTGTCGTGGCCTTCGTGGGCGTGGTCGTTGACCGCCCGGTGGTGACCGTGGACCACGGCAACGGGTTGGTCTCCAGTTTCGAGCCGGCACTCGCCGACGTCGCGGTGGGTGAGGTCGTCTCGCGGGACCAGCGGATCGCCAGCGTGGATGTTGGCGGGCATTGTTCGGATGTCTGCCTGCATTGGGGGGTGCGCCTGAACGGCGAGTACATCGACCCCCTGTCGCTGGTGATGGACCGGCGCCCCTCGGTGCTGCTGCCGATACCGGAGGCTACCGGCCGGCGATCGCCCGACGGTAGACAGCGATCATGAGTTCGGTCTGCCGGCTTTGCAGGAAACGCTCCGGGTCCACCGCACCGGCATCGACCTGCCGACCGGCGCGCAGTTCACCGGTGGCCTGCGATAGCGCCCGCGCCAAACCATCGATCGTGTCGTCGGGGGTGAGCCACACCATCTCCGGTGGCAGGTCGGCGGCGATCCGGTGGTCGCTCAAGACGGTGGGGGTACCCAGTGCCGCGGCCTCGTAGACGGTCATCCCCTGGGTCTCGAACCCCTGCGACGTCTGGACCAGGGCGTCACTGCGTCGCAGTTCGGTGAGCATCTGCCGGTAGGGCACCCGGCCGCGGAAGGTCACGGTGGAGGCGGTGATGTCGGCAGCCAACCGTTCGGCCCGATGACGGTCGGCGCCGTCACCGAAGACGTCCACCTGGGCCGTGATGCCCGACGCCGCGACGGCTTGGAGGAAGGGGATGAGGCGTTTCTCGGCGCTGAACCTGCCGATCCAGGTCAGCACGGGCCGGTCCCGCGGGGCCCGGTCGCGGGGCTCTGCCAGGAGGTCGTGTGCCACGTCGTCGTCCAAGCCGGTGGGGATGACCTCGACTCCCCTGCACACGCCGTGGTCCTGGAGGAGTTCGGCGAAATGGGTCGAGGGCGCCGTCACCACGGCGGCCCGGGACGCGAAGCCGCGCAGGTACGCCCAGGCATCCCGCGGCGTGGGCCCACCGGTGTGCAGCACCCGTCGCTGCATCAGCCCGAAGGCGCGTTGGAAGAGGCCGGGAAGCGGCATGGTCGCCCGCATTCCTGCTTCGACATGGTTGTGCATGGTGTGGACGACGGGGACCCCCAGCGCCGAGGCGACGGCGTATCCGACAGCGGCCCCCCAGAAGTCGGCCTGGACGTGGATGACGTCAACGGGCCCGCGCCGGCGCAGTGCGTCGATCACCGTGGTGATGGCGCGCTTCGAGGGAATGGACATCCCGTATTCTCCGGGGCCCAGCGGGAGCGTGGGCATCGGGAGGATATCCGGATCCGGCGTTGAGTCCTTGCCCCGCAGCGCTGGCGATACAACACTGCTGCGGTGGCCGGCACGCGAGAGGAACTTGCGCTGCAGTTCGACGGACGTCTGCATGCCACCCAGGGTATGGGGATGCTGGTCGGTGAACATGACCACGTGCAGTGCGTTGTCCATGCTGGCCCTCCGGATCGGTGTCTGCCGTTGACGAAACCACC
>NZ_BAAAIV010000015.1:0-109144 GCF_039526245.1 Arthrobacter rhombi | reverse complement strand
GAGTGGGGCTTGAACCCACGACCCAGGGATTATGAGTCCCTTGCTCTAACCAACTGAGCTATCGCCCCCTGCCACCACCGTCCGGTGTCGCTGCGGCCCTTGTCATCCTAATGGAAACCGGAGTCCGGGGCTGCAACGACGTCAGGTTCTCACGCCGGAAGGAAATCGTCGGCGTCGGCACCCCGGTAGAGCGCCTCGAAGATGTCCATCGTCTTGGCCTCGCTGTGCTGCTCGGCCTTCGCCAGGCCGGCGGCCCCCATCCGCGCCCGGTCCTCCGGGGCGAGGGCGAGGATGGCATCCAGCTTGCCGGCCAGTTCCCGGGCGTTGCCCGGTTCGAAGAGATACCCGTTCACGCCGTCGTCGACGAGGTGCGGCAGCGCCATGGCATCGGCCAGGACGACCGGGGTCGATGCTGAGAGCGCTTCCAGGGTCACCAGGGACTGGAGCTCGGCGGTGCCGGGCTGGCAGAACACGTCGGCCTGGAGGTAGGCGTTGCGCAGTGCCGCGTCGTCGATGTGGCCGGTGAAGTGGACCCGGTGCTTCAGGCCCAATTCGGCGGCCCGGCGCTCGAGGGGCTCGCGTTGTTCGCCGGAGCCGACGATCGTCAGGTGGGGGGCCGGCTCGGAAGTGGTTTGGGCCAGGGCCTCGACGAGCACGATGACGTTCTTCTCAAAGGCCAGTCGGCCGACGAAGAGGATCATGGGCCAGGGGGCCGGCTCAAGTTCCTCGCCGGGAGCGAGCTGGTAGTTGGCCGCGTTGATGCCGTTGGACAACGGCAGGACCTTGCCCAGGTGGGCGTGGCGCTTCATGGCCCGCGCGGCCAACGGCGTCGGGGTCGTGACCACTGCTGCCTGGCCCATGATCTTGCCCATGTCCCGCCAGGAGTTGCGGGCCACGATGCGCTTGAACCACTTGGGGAAAGGCAGGAACGGATCGACGTTCTCCGGCATGAAGTGGTTGGTGGCGATGGTCCTGATCCCCCGGCGTGCCGCCTCGTTCACGGCAGCCTGTCCGATCATGTAGTGGCATTGGACGTGCACGACGTCCGGCTTGACCTCGTCCAGGATATGCGCGATGTCACGCTTTGCATCCCAGGGCAGGCACAACCGCAAGGTCGATTTGGTCGGCTGGCTGTGCGAACGCAGCCGGTGGACAGTTGCCTCGGCGCGGTGTTCGACGGTGCTGGGGCCGTTGACTTCGCGCGCGGCGACGACGTGTACCGTGTGTCCACGCGCGGCCATGGCGGTGGCCAGACGGTGGGAGAAGACCGCCGCCCCGTTGACGTCCGGCGGGTAGGTGTCCGCTGCGATGAGGATGGTCAGGGGTTTGTCACCGCTCACTGGGGGCTGGCTCCTGCTGCTCGGGGGTGGGTCGGGCTATGGGTCGAGGACGTCATGCCGACGGTGGTCCTTCCGCCGACGGGGCTAGGCCCCCGAAGGCGCCTGCCGGCGTCGTGCTTCTTCCTGGCGTTGCAGGACATCTGGATGATGACGTGACAACGCAATGACACCCACGATAGCAATGACGGCGGCTCCGACCATGGACATCGCCACCACCGGGTGCACGTCGGGTCGCAGCTCGCCCAGGATGCCGACCCCGATGGCGATGCCGATCATGGGGTCGATGACCGTCAATCCGGCAATGACCAGGTCCGGCGGACCGCTGGAGTAGGCGTTCTGCACACAATAGGTACCCAGCAGGCCGGCGACGGCCACCGCGACGATGACATACCAGGCGATGTTGCCCAGGAACTTGCCGTTGGGGTCCATCAGCCCGATGGCAATGGTGCGTACGAGCACGGCCACGAATCCGAACAGGACGCCGGCGCCCATGATGTAGATGAAGGCCCCGATCCTGCGGCGGAACGTGATCAGGATGCCCAGCAATGCGGCGACGACGACGGAGAGCAGCAGCACCGTGGCCAGTTCCTGGGGCCGGCTCACGTCGTGGGTGGAGACGGTGGCATTGATCGCCAGGAGCACGAAGCCGATGCTCCCGGTGATGCAGGCGGTGATGGCCAGTACGGTGGGTCGGTTGATCCTGATTCCCTGGTCCCGGGAGTTGACCACCGTGGTGATGACGAGTGCGATCGCCCCTATGGGCTGGACGACGGTCAACGGCGCGGAGGCCAGCGCATAGACGTTCAGCACGGTACCGAAACCCATCAACAGCAGTCCGGTCAGCCAGCGGGGGTTCGCCAGCATGCGCAGGATGCCGCGGGAGGACACGGCGAGTCCGCCGCTGCTGGCACGCACGGCGCTGCTCTGGCGCTGCGTGCCGAAGGCCAGGAAGAAGGCGGCGGCTACCGCGCAGCACACCGCTAGCCAGACCATGTTCCCCCGGATTCCAAGGTGCGCGCCTTGCGTCGGGCGAGCCGAAAGTAGAAGACCGCTGCCACGATGTGCAGCAGGCAGGCGATGGCCAGCATCACGATGGCCAGTCCTTCCAGCACTGCGCTCTCGGCGGCCTCGACCTGGCTGAGCAGCAGCAGGGGGGTGCCGACCAGGAGCAGCGCCGTCCGGATCTTGCCGAGGTTGCTGACGGCCAGGTTCGGATTGCCGCGGAAGAGCACCCAGGCGTTGATGATCAACACGATGTCGGGGATCACGATCGAATAGACCAGCCAGGCCGGGGCGATGCCATCGGCCACGAAGACGATGGCCACGACGGTCAGCGCCAGGCGGTCGGCCACGGGGTCCAGCCACTGGCCAACTGTCGAGATCTGGTTCAGCCGCCGGGCCGCGTAGCCGTCGATCCAGTCGGTCGCCCCGAGCACGACCAGGACCAGGGTGGCCCAGGCGTAGTGGTCGGAGACCACCAGCCAGACGAAGACGGGGACGAGTCCGAACCGCAGCACAGTGATCAGGTTCGGAACCGTCCAGAAAGTGGTGAGCACACGGTAGTCGATGTCATCACGGCCACCGGCACCGATGAGCTTCACGCGTGCTTCCCCTTTCGCTGCCGTCTCCGGCCAGCGTCGTGGCCTGTTCGTGTCCGTCCGGCCACCGCATTCAGCCGTGTTGCGGGGCCGACCCGATCAGGACTTGCGCAGTTTGCGCACAAACGCCGCGAGTGCGACCAACGATGCGCCCATGACGGCCAGCGGCTGCCAACGGTCCTTGACCAGCTGCCCGGCATCCGCCGGCGGCTGCTGGTGGATCCGCTCGTCCAGGGCATGGCGGGCACGGAGCTTGCCATCCTGGGCGTAGGTCTTGGCGGTGGCCGACTTCTCCTTCGCCTGGCGTTTGACGTCGAGCTTCGGGGCCAGGTCGTCGCGGACCTCGGCCAGGTGCTCGCGACGGGCCTGCGAGCGCTTGAGCAGTTCGTTGTAGGACGCCGGTGCCGGCTTGTCCTTGTTCTTCTCCGCCTTGTCGGCCTTCTTCTTTTCCGCCTCGGCGACCTTGTCTTCCTTCGTCTTCTTCTCGTCCAGGGTGGACGGGTCGAAGGAGCGGCCTTCCTTGGCGATCCCAAGGTCGTACTTCACGCCACGGATGGCATCTTCTGGAATCAACGGGAGCTGCTTCTTGATCTTCGCGATGCCGATCAATGCGAGGATTGCGGCGATCACGAGGAAGAGAGCGGCAACCATGAGGGCTGCGAGCCACGGCTTGAACACCAGACCGAGTCCCAGGATCCCGGAGGTGATCAGGGCGACGACCATGAAGGCCAGGAATACGACGGCGACCACGGCGAACGCGGCACCGATCCCGGCCTGGATGCCCTTGGTTTTCATCTGGGTGACGGCCAGCTGGATTTCATCATTCAGCTGCTTGGGAACCAATCGGCCCGCAAGCTTGATCAACCCGCTGAACGACGACGGGCGACGTCCGGACGTTGTTCGTGTCATCCTGGTCCTCCTTCGATGGCGGCCCAGATGGGCCTGTGCACTCAAAAACCTACCATCTTGACCGAGTTGGGGCGCGTGCCCGTGAACGGTGGACGGCCGCAGACCTCCCGCAGCGCCGCGTCCGGATAGGCTGTGGAGCGTACCCGGACGCTCCTTCGGGCGCCGAATGCCTGATCCCCTCCCCCGACCCGAGGATGCTTGTGCCCGGACTCCCCGCGCCTTCCCCCGACCGCCGATCCAAGATCCTGCGCATTGTGGTGCTGGGCATGCTCACCGCACTGGGCCCGTTCACGATCGACCTGTACCTGCCGGCCATTCCGGCCCTGCAAACCGATGTGGGGATCACCGAGGCAGCCGCCCAATTGACCCTGACCGGGACTGTCTTCGGTTTCGCCGCCGGACAACTGCTGGTCGGTCCGCTGAGCGACCGGCTTGGCCGCCGCGGCCCGCTCATCGCGGCCACCGTCCTGCACGTGCTGGCCTCCACCGGCGCCGCGCTGTCCGAGGACCTGGGACCGCTGATGATTTTCCGCGTCCTGCAGGGTGTGGGGGCGGCTGGAAGCTCGGTCGTGGCCATCGCGATGGTGCGCGATCTCTATGACGGGCTCCGCCTCGTCAAGATGATGAGCTACGTGGCGCTGGTCAACGGCATGGCCCCGATCTTCGCTCCGGTGATCGGTTCGCAACTCCTGCTGTTCACCGATTGGCACGGAATCTTCGGCGCCCTGGCCGGGTACGGCATCTTCGCCTTCGCCACGGCCGTGCTGCTGCTGACCGAATCGCTGCCACCGGAACGGCGCCCGACGAACGCGCCGAAGCTCCTCCGGCGCTATGCATTGGTGCTCCGCGACCGGGTCTTCGTGGGGCTGCTGCTGGTGGGCGGGTTGAACTTCTCCGGCCTGTTCTCCTACCTCTCGGCATCGCCCTTTGTCTTCCAGGACGTGTACGGGTTGAACGAGCAGGCCTACGGGCTGCTGTTCATGGTCAATTCGCTCGGGGTGGTCGCCGGCGTGCAGACCAGCGCCCGTCTGGTGCGCAGATTCGGTGCCCAGTGGATCATCGCCGGGGCCACGATCGCCCAGGTGTTCTTTGCCCTGTGCATCATTGCCGGGGACCAGCTGCATCTGGGGTTGTGGGGAACCGCCATACCCCTCTGGTTCTACATCTGTGCCACCGGTTTCAATTTCCCGTGCATCCAAGGACTCGCGCTGCACCGCCATGGAGCCCAGGCGGGAACGGCTGCGGCACTGCTCGGTGCCGCGACGTTCGGGTTCTCCGGTGCCATTTCCCCCGTGGTCGGCTTGCTCGGGGTGGGCAGTGCCACACCGATGGGGTCGGTCATGGCCGTGTGCATCGTGTTGGCCATCGCGGCGCTGTGGTTGGTGGTCCGTCCGCGGCAGGTGCCGCGCATGACCTGACCAGAACCAAGAAGGGCGTCCGGCCCGCCGTGTCGGCGGGGCGGACGCCCTCTGCTGGCTCCCCCGACTGGACTCGAACCAGTAACCCTTCGATTAACAGTCGAATGCTCTGCCAATTGAGCTACGGGGGAATGAAGCGAGTAAAACATTAGCAGGAGGGCCGGTGAATTTCGAATCGTGGGCGGCCTTCGCCCCGGCAGTTGGCGGTCAGCCAGCGGGCGCGCCCTGCCGACGTTTCCGATAGACCTTCTTCATTCCGTCGGCGGGCCGGATCGGTTCCGGCCAACGCGGGCGCAGGTCGTCTCCCAGCGTGACCCCGCGCAGACGCCGTCCGAACATCGGAAAGACCCACTGGCGCGCCCATTCGACGTCGCGGAGCAGGGCCTGGGTGGCCGTCACCCGTTCGGCGGGACCGAAGGGTTCGAAGGCGAGCTGGTGCTCCACGCCGAGGATCTCCAGGACCCGGATGGCCAGATACCGGTGCCCGGCACGATTCATGTGGAGCTTGTCCGTGTCCCACATGCGGCGGTCCTGGTAGACATCCCAGGTCCAATAGTCCACGAGCGTTGCCCCGTGTTCAGCGGCAAGCTCACGGACGTGCGCGTTGAAGAGCTGATTGCGTCGACGCATCGGTTCGAACACCGGATGCAAGGGGATGTCGAATCCGGTGAACAGCAGGACCTGTGCACCGGAGGCACACAGTCGGGCGACTGCTCGCGAGTACTCCTCCAACAGTGCCGGCACGTCCTGGCGTAGTTCCAACAGGTCATTGCCCCCGGCGTAGAAGGTGATGACGCTCGGATCCATGGCCAGGGCCGGTTCAATTTGTTCGTCGATGATGCCGCGCAGTCGGCGGCTGCGGATGGCCAGGTTCGCGTATTCCCACTCGGGATCCGCCTTGCCCAGTTGCTTGGCCACGCGGTCGGCCCAGCCCCGGACGCCATTGGGTAGCCGCGGTTCCCAATCTCCTACGCCTTCCGTGAAGGAGTCGCCGATCGCGACGAGCCGTTTTGCCATGTCCGCGATGCTACAAGTGGGACGTCGCCGTTCGGCGACACCGGTGCGAACGCGCGGCAAACAACAGATGGCGTGCTGGGCATCCGCGCCGCGATGGCATCATCAGGCGTCGTCGATGGGGCCGATCACCAGCCGGCGGTCCGACCGGATCCAGTACAGGCCATCGGCGCGGTGTTCCGCGGCAGTAGCGAACCGGTACCTGTAGGTCAGGACCCGGATACGGTCCGGCTGCCTGCCCTCGAAGGGGTCCACGCGCAGCAGGGCCAGGACGGCGGGGTCTGCCGCCAGCAGGTGGCCCAGGAGCGCGTGGAACCACCGCTGGTGGACCGAGCCCAGCGGCAGGAACCACATCATCCAGTCCAGGCGCAGGTGGTAGGGCGCGAACTGACGTGGCCGCCGGCGGACGTCACCGGGTTTGCCATGGAATTCGTATTCGTGCCACGCCGGCTCATTAGCCGGGGTCCCCCGCCCGGCGGCCCCCTCGATGACGACCTCGACGCGCTCCCGGGTGATGCTGCCGAAGGCGCCATAGGCGTTGCCGAGCTGCCAGCGGTTGAAGCTCGCATTCATGAGTTGGCGGCGGGAGAACAGGTTGCGCAGGGCGGGGATGCCGGCAATCACCAAGAGCACGGTGGCTGCTAGGACCAACACGATCCACCAGGGATCTCCGGCGTCGGCTGGTCCCCGCTGGAGGGCGTCCTTCCCCGGCAGGAACGGGACGACGGCGCGGAAGGCTGTGTCGTTGACGGCACAACAGGCGAGCACGATGGTGATCCAGTTCAGCCAGGCGAAGTTGCCCGAGGCCACCAGCCACAGTTGGGTGGCGATGATGACGGCTGCGGCCAGGGATGCCACCGGTTGGGGGGCGAAGAGCAGGAACGGGACCGCCAGTTGTGCGACGTGGTTTCCTGCTGCTTCACAGCGGTGCCACCAGCGCGGTGCCAGGTGGGCGCGACGGCTGAGTGGCCCGGGCATCGGTTGGGTTTCGTGGTGGTAGTACATGGCGGTGAGATCCCGCCAGGCCGGATCCCCGCGCCATTTGATCATGCCGGCCCCGAATTCCAGCCGGAAGACGAGCCACGCGATGAGCAGCAGGATGGTCCGCGGCGGGTCGATCTGGTGCGATCCGAGGAGCCCGACAGTGAATCCTGCCTCGAGCAGCAGCATCTCCCAGCCGAACCCGTAGAAGACCTGGCCGATGTTCACGATCGACTGGTACAGACCCCACAGCAGCAGGAACCCCAGCAGTGGCAGCCACGCGGGACCCGATTGCGGCAGACCTGCGACGAGGGTGGCGGAGATGGCCAGTCCCGCCCAGCAAACGACCACGAGTTTGAGGTCCGAATACCCCCACCAGCTGAAGACCGAGGGCCCTCGGGCGCCCGGCCCGGCGAGCAGGCGGGGTGCCGGCAACAGTCCCCGCTCCCCCAGCAGGGGGCGGAACTGGTTCAGTGTCGAGGCAAAGGCCACCACGAACAGCGCGGCGACCCCGCGTTGCAGGATTTCCCGGGCCATCCAGTAGTCCGATGCAGCCAGCCAGTCCATGCGCCCATCGTAGATCCGGAAGCCGCCGCCCGCTGGCCGCCCCGCATGAGGGGCCGATGTCCCCCATGTCCCCGGGGAACAACAAAACGTCCCCGCCACAATGGTGGCGGGGACGTCCTGTATCCGCTCCCCCGACTGGACTCGAACCAGTAACCCTTCGATTAACAGTCGAATGCTCTGCCAATTGAGCTACGGGGGAAAGCAACAGATACGACTATACAAGAGCCCGGCCGGGGTTGCTAAATCGCCGGCTCCTGCCGGGGCTAGTCCTGCCGCAGTGCCCGGCGCCGCAGTTCCAGTTCCATCAGTTCCCGGTTGATCCGCTGGTAGCCCTCGGGGTCGGCGACGGGGTCCATCCGCTGGAGCTGGCCGATCCTGTCGGCCTTCTGGTGGGTGATCTGCAGGTCGAACAGCCGATTCATGATCCCCTGGCAGTATTTGGTCAACCCGTCCTCCGAGTTCGCCGGCAGGGGGTTGACTGCCAGCTCGGAGACAAATGAGCGCAGCGGCTCCGGGACCTCCTGGCGGATGGACTCCACCCATTGGGCCGGGGTGGCCCCTGCGGCTCCGGCGGCCCGGACGGCGTCGTGGACCGCGGCGTGCACCGGCGCCAGGAACCGGGCGGTGTAGAAAGCCTGCCATTGATCGGCGCTGAGCAGACCGGGTTGCTGCAGCACCACCTCCAAGGATTCACGCTCCATGCGGGTGACTGGATCCCGCAGGTCGGGCCGCTCGAAGGCAGGCTGCGGCGTCTCGGGCACGACACCGGAGTCGGCGTAGCCGGCTTCCGGCCCGTATCCGGGGGTCCGCTGCTGGCCGGGTCCGCGTTGCTCATGTCCCGGGGTGCGGGTGTCGCCACCGGGCCGCGAGCCCCGGTCGTGGCCCGGGTTCCGTTGCTGGGAGGCTCCCGCTGCCCCGGTCTCGCGGGACCGTTTGGCGGCGGCGCCGACGGCTCGGTTGACGTCCTCCATGTCCATGCCGAGCCAGCCCGCGAGTTCACGCGAGTAGGCCGGGCGCATGGCCGAGTCACGGATGGCCGCCACGATGGGCGCGGAGGCCCGCAGTGCCTGGACCCGGCCCTCGACGGTATCCAGGTTGAACTTCTTCAAACCCGCCCGGATCGCGAACTCGAAGAGTGGGCGCTTGGAGGCAATGAGTTCCTTCACGGCCTCCGGGCCGCGGTGCTGGCGCAGTTCACAGGGGTCGGCTCCGCTCGGCTCGACGGCCACGTACGTCTGGGCGATGAAGCTCTGGTCCTCATTGAACGCGCGCAGGGCGGCCTTCTGGCCCGCGGCATCGCCGTCGAAGGTGTAGACGACCTCGCCACCCGTGCCGTCGTCCTGGAGGAGCCGGCGGGCGATTTTGATGTGGTCGGCGCCGAAGGCGGTTCCACAGGTGGCCACTGCGGTACCGAGGCCCGAAAGATGGCAGGCCATGACATCGGTATAGCCTTCCACGACGATGAGCTGCCGTTGCTTGGTGATCTCCCGCTTGGCCAGGTCGACCCCATAGAGGACCTGGGATTTCTTGTAGAGCTGGGTCTCGGGGGTGTTGAGGTACTTCGGGCCCTGGTCGTCCTCGTAGAGCTTGCGCGCACCGAAGCCGATGGTGGCGCCAGTGAGGTCGCGGATGGGCCAGATCAGGCGTCCACGGAACCTGTCGTAGATCCCGCGGTTGCCCTCGGAGAACATGCCGGTGAGCTTGAGTTCCTCGTCGTGGAATCCCTTGTTGCGCATGTGCTTGAGCAGCGGGTCCCAGCCGCGTGGGGCGTAGCCGACCCCGAAGTGGTCACAGGCTGCCTGGTCGAAGGCCCGCTCGGAGAGGTAGGTCCGGCCGGTGGCCGCTTCCTCGGTGAGCAGCTGGGAGCGGAAGAACTCCTCGGCGATCTTGTGGGCATCCAGCAGGCGCTGGCGCCGGCCGACCTCCTGGCGATTGGGGCCGGTGCCGCCGTCCTCGTAATGCAGCTCGAAGCCGATGCGGGCCGCCAGGCGTTCCACGGTTTCGGAGAACGTGGTGTGGTCCATCTTCTGGATGAAGGAGATGACGTCGCCGGATTCACCGCAGCCGAAGCAGTGGAACGTCCCGACCTGGGGACGGACGTGGAAGGAGGGGCTGCGTTCATCATGGAAGGGGCACAGTCCTTTGAAGGAACCGATGCCGGCCGAGCGGAGCGTGACGTAGCCGTCGACGACTTCCTTGATGTCCGTGCGAGAGCGGACCTCGTCGATGTCTTCGCGTTTGATCAGGCCGGCCATGACGACCAGTCTAGTGCCCGTCCCGGGCGCCGAACCACGCCCCGCGGATGCCTGTGGACCGGGGCACCCGGGCGCGCTCCGCCGTCGTGCTAGAAGAGCTCGAGGCGGAAGGAGTGCCCCTGCACCAGGGTGGCGTGCCACTCCTTGGCCGAGGAGTCGGTGAGGCTGGCGACCTGGTCGATGACCGCGCGCAGACGCCCGGCGTCATCGGTGGCGGCGCGCCAGTCCGCGGCGAACAGCGGGTCCAGGTAGTGCTCGCCGGTGTCGTTGAGCAACGCGACGAGTTCGCTGAGGACCTCGAGCTGGCGCTGGTAGATGGGTTGGCGTTCCTGGCTGGTCATCACGTAGGCGGCGGCCAGGCCCTTCATCGCGGCGATCTCGTGGTCGGTCTCCTCGGGGATGATGAGCCGGCCATTGAATCGGGTCAGTCGGGTGGGGCCGTAGACGGCGCGGGTGGCCTCGTAGGCCGATTGGCAGAACCTGCCGATGAACTGGCTGGTCATGTCCTTCAACGCCGCTGCGCCCTTGCGGGACTGGTCGTAGTGTTCGACCCATTCGCCGGTGGCTTCCAGTCGCGCCAGGGCGGCGTCGATGGTGGCCGCGTCGACCTCGGGCAGGTACCAGCGTTGGGTGCAGTCGATGACACGGGCACGCTGGTCGGCATCGCGGATCCACTGCAGCTGGAAGCGGCCGGCGACGATGGCGTCCTCGACGTCGTGCACCGAGTAGGAGATGTCGTCTGCCAGGTCCATGACCTGGGCTTCCACGCACTTCTGCCGGGGTTCCGGTGCCACGGTGGCGCCGCCGTCGTGCCCGGAGCGCAGCCAGTCGAAGACGGGCCGGTCGTCCTCGTAGACCCCGAATTTGCCGGTCTGCTTGCCGTTGCGCACGGGGGCATCGTCGCGGCGCCACGGGTACTTGCAGGCGGCGTCGAGGGTGGCGCGGGTGAGGTTGAGGCCGGCCGGTGAGCCGTCGGCGCGGAACTTCTTGGTTTCCAGCCGGGTCAGCAGGCGCAGCGTCTGCGCGTTGCCTTCGAACCCGCCGATGTCGGCGGCCATGCCGTTCAGCGCCTTTTCCCCGTTGTGCCCGAACGGCGGGTGGCCGAGGTCGTGGGAGAGGCAGGCGGTGTCCACGACGTCCGGATCGCAGCCCAGCGTGGCGCCGAGTTCGCGGCCCACCTGGGCGACCTCGAGCGAGTGGGTGAGCCGGGTGCGCACGAAATCGTCCGAGTACGGGGCGACGACCTGGGTCTTGGCACCGAGGCGTCGCAGGGCCGAGGAGTGCAGGACGCGGGCGCGGTCGCGTTCGAAGCTGGTGCGGTACGACTTCTTTTCCGGTTCGGCGACCCAGCGTTCCTGGTCGAAGGCGGTGTAGCCGGCCGGGTTGCGGCGCAGGTCCGGCTCAGCCACCGGATACGTCCAGCTCGGCGGCCGAGATCTGCGCGCGGTGCTCCTCGCCCAGGGTGCGGCTGTCCAGCCAGCCGTCGGGCAGGTGCGGGCGCTTGGGTGATCCGGAGCGGCCGCGCGGGCCTTCGGCTCCCTCGCCCGGGTAGGGCGCTTCCGGGTCCAGCTGGGCGAGCAGTTCGGCGAGGACCTCGAGCGAGGGCACTGCTGCCAGGGCGGCGCGCAGTTCCCCGCCGACGGCGTAGCCCTTGAAGTACCAGGCGACGTGCTTGCGGATGTCGCGCAGGGCCTTGGGTTCGTCCTCGAAGTAGTCGACGAGGAGTTCGGCGTGGCGGTAGAAGCTGGCGGCGACCTCGGACAGGGTGGGGCGGAAGCGGCGTTCGGACCCCTCGAAGGCTGCCTGGATGTCCCCGAAGAGCCACGGGCGGCCCTGGCAGCCGCGGCCGATGACGACGCCGTCCACCCCGGTCTGCTCGACCATGGCGATGGCGTCCTCGGCGCTCCAGATGTCGCCGTTGCCCAGCACCGGGATGTCCGGCAGGGCGTTGCGCAGTTCGGCGATGGCGTTCCAGTCGGCGGTTCCGGAGTAGTGCTGGCTGGCGGTACGCCCGTGCAGGGCGACGGCTGCCACGCCGGCATCGCGGGCCATCTTGCCGGCCTCGATGAAGGTCAGGTGGTCCTCGTCGATGCCCTTGCGCATCTTGATGGTCAGCGGGATGTCGCCGCGGGCCGCCTCGCGGGTGGCGGCGTTCACGATGGCGGTGAACAGGTCGGTCTTCCACGGCAGGGCTGCTCCCCCGCCGCGGCGGGTGACCTTGGGAACGGGGCAGCCGAAGTTCAGGTCGATGTGGTCCGCACGGTCCTCTTCGACGATCAGGCGCACTGCGGCGCCCACGGTGGCCGGGTCCACCCCGTAGAGCTGCACGGAGCGGATGTCCTCGTCGTCGTCATGGGAGATGATCCGCATCGATTGCTCGTTGCGTTCGACCAGGGCGCGGGAGGTGACCATCTCGGCCACGTAGAGCCCGCCGCCGTATTCGCGGCAGAGCCGGCGGAATGCGGTATTGGTGATACCCGCCATCGGGGCCAGGACCACCGGGGTGTCCACGGTCAGCCGGCCGAGCTGCAGGGGTGGCAGCGCCAGCTTCGGCGGGGTCTGGGTATCGGGGGAAATCACGCTCACTCCCCCATTCTCTCAAATCCGTCCAAATCCGCCGAACGCCGGTGGCCGGACGGTGGACAACAGGCGCAACCCGACAGCACAGCACGTGTGCGCGTCGGGCCCCGGCTATCCGGCAGCCGAGGTTGCCGGCACGCCGCGGCGCGCGACGAAGTCCATGACGAGTTCGGCGAATTCGGCCGGTCGTTCGATTTGGGGCATGTGACCCGTGGAAGCGAACAAGTGGGTTTCGGCATGGGGCAGTTCCTCGGCGGCAGCCGCCAGCTGGCTGGAAGGCAGGATCAGGTCATGCTCACCCCAGACGATGAGGGTGGGTATTTCCAGTTGCCGCAGATCATCCAGCAGCGTCCGCCGCCACGTGATCCGCACCCCGCGGATGGTCCCCAGTTCCGCTGCCATCTCCAGCAGGGTCCGCACGTGGGCGGGCCTGCGGCCCAGACCCAGCGAGCGGGCGATGCGCTGCTCGGTCGCCAACGACTTGTCGCGGAAGAGGGCCCGAACGGTGCGGGCCGAGTTCGCGGCATTCGGACGGGCGAGCAACCGACCCAGCGGTCGCACGCTGAGGAGCTTCAACGCCATGGTGACCTCGGATCCGAAACCGGCGCTGTCGGCCAGTACCAGTCCCGCCGTGCGCTCGGGGTGCTTCGTCGCGAAGGCCATGGCGACGGCTCCCCCCAGCGAGTTGCCGACGATGGATACCGGGGTGTCGATGCCCAACGCCTGCAGGACTCCCGGGAGGACGCCGGCCAATCCGTCCAGGGTCGTTCTCCCTGGCAGCCGTTGGGAGTGGCCGAAACCGGGCAGGTCCAGGCTCACCACCCGGTGGCGCTGCGAGAGCAGTTCGTGCTGTTCGTTGAAGTCCTCGAGACTCTGGCCGATCCCGTGCAGCATC
Organism: Arthrobacter rhombi; assembly: GCF_039526245.1. Classification (NCBI taxonomy): domain Bacteria; kingdom Bacillati; phylum Actinomycetota; class Actinomycetes; order Micrococcales; family Micrococcaceae; genus Arthrobacter; species Arthrobacter rhombi. Next base: position 95,587 of record NZ_BAAAIV010000015.1, on the reverse strand, counting down.
AGGAGGGGGCTCCCTTCGCCGGTGCTGCGGTAGCGGATCCTGATGCCGTCGACGGTGATCATGCCGACCCCGGGCAGTCCCCACGGGTCCTCCCCCGCGCGGCCGAATTCCATCTCGTCGGCAACGCTCCCCAACCGCAGCAGCATGAAATCCCTGATGTAGTTGTGGTGAAGTCGCCACGGGGACCTCGAACCCTGTTGGGGCAGGAGGTCGACATCGCGCAGCACGTACCCCGCTTGGAGGTCTATCAGCGGGTCGGTCGGAGCGCCGGCCAGTTCGGTGGGCGCGTGTGCCGTGGCGATCTGGTGGTGGTGCCGGTCCATGTATTTCAACAACCGGCCCATGTAGCGCGCGACCAGGTCCGACTTCAACGTCCAGGAGGCATTCGTGTAGCCGATGGTCAGCACAAGGTTGGGCACACCCTCGAGCATCATGCCCTTGTAGGTCAGCGTGCTGGGAACATCGACCCGACGACCATCAACGGCAAGGTCCATCCCACCCAGGAACAGCAGCTTCAGTCCCGTCGCGGTCACGATGACGTCGGCATCGATCGTGGCGCCGGAGACGAGGTCGATGCCGGTGGGGGTGATCTCCTTGATCTGGTCGGTCACGATGTCGGCCGATCCACTGCTGATGGCGCGGTAGAGGTCGGCATCGGGAATGGCACAGAGTCGTTGATCCCACGGTTCGTAGCTTGGCGCCAGGTGCGTATCGACGTCGTATCCCGCGGGCAGCTTCCGCTGGGCGGCGTTGCGCAGGATCGCCTTCATCCGCTCCGGCCGGCGGCGGCTGAGCTGATACGTGAACATGGAGTACGCGATCTTCTTGATTCTCAGGATGCGATAGGCAATCCCTTCGGGGACCCTGCCGCGGAGTCGATCCGCCGTTCGGTCCCGCGAGGAGACGGGGGCGATGTAGGTCGGCGACCGCTGGAGCATGGTCACCTGCGCTGCGGTCTTCGCCATGGAGGGAACCAGGGTGACTGCGGTCGCTCCGCTGCCAATGACCACCACGCGCTTGCCGGCATAGTCCAGCTCCGCGGGCCAGTGCTGGGGATGGACGATATCGCCCCCAAAGGATTCGGCACCCGGAATCGTGGGCGTGTACCCCTCGTCGTACCGGTAATAGCCGGTGCATATGGACAAGAAGTTGGAGGTGAAGACGACATCCTCGGTGCCACCCTCCGGCCTGCTCCGTCGCACCGTGACACTCCAGCGGGCCTGGGGCGTCGACCAGTCGGCACTGAGAACACGGTGGTCCAACCGGAGATGGGGTGCGATGCCCTCATCGGCGATGGTGTCGTGGATGTACTCACGGATGGATTCACCGTCGGCAATGGATTTCGGGTTGGTCCACGGGCGGAAAGCGTAACCCAGCGTGAACATGTCGGAGTCCGAGCGAATGCCGGGGTATCGAAAGAGGTCCCAGGTGCCGGCTGGTGCGCTGCGCGCTTCAAGGACCAGGAAGGACTTTTCGGGGCAGTCGCGCTTCAGGTGGCTGGCCGCCCCGATCCCGCTCAGACCGGCCCCGACGATCAGCACATCAACATGTTCCGTCATGGAAACAGGCTATCGACACAGTGTTGATTAAAGCAACGCCGCGTCGAAATTCTTGCTATCTTGTGGGTATGACCCCACGAGGACGCAGGGAATCACGCCCATCTGGCGACGACCGGCAGGCCGCGCTGCTCGCGACTGCCGAACGCCTCCTGGCCGAGAAGCCGTTTGATGACATCTCCATCGAGGACCTCGCGTCCGGTGCGGGCATTTCACGACCGAGCTTCTACTTCTACTTCTCCTCCAAGGACGAAGTCCTGCTGGCCCTGCTCGACCAGGTCATCACCGAGGTGGAAGGCCATGTCGCCTCCCTGCCCCGCGATTTCGGATCGGAACCGGCTGCCGCTTGGCGTCGGTCGATCGAGGTGTTCGTGGACGTGTTCACCGCGCACCGGGCCGTTGCCACCGCGGCCGTCGCCGCCATGTCGCGCAGCCAGGAAGTACACGACCTGTGGGCGAGATCGATGAAGTCCTGGATCAGCTACACGGCCGACGTGATCCGTGCGGAAAGGGCCAGGGGCGCTGCCCCCGAGGGCGCAGACGCCCTCGATCTCGCGACCGCGTTGAATTTGATGAACGAGCGGGTCCTCACAGCGGGCTTCGGGCGGGAGACCACCTCCATCAGCTCGTCCAACGTGCTCGATGTCCTGTCCGGCATCTGGCTTCACAGTATCTATGGCCAAGGAGAATGACATGTCCAGCATCACCACAGTCGCCGTACTCGGCACCGGCGTCCTCGGCGCCCAGATCGCCTTTCAGACGGCGTTCCACGGGTACCGGGTCCACGCCTACGACATCAACGAGGAGGCCCTGGACCGGGCCCGGACCCGCTTCGCCGAGCTCGCGGGGATCTACCAGCACGATCCAGCTGTCGGCGCCGCCGCCCACCAGACCGAAGCGGCCCTGCAGAACCTGCATCTGACCACCGATCTGGCCGAAGCGGTCGGAGATGCCGACCTGGTCATCGAGGCCGTCCCGGAAAAAATCGAGGTCAAGCGACGGCTGTACACCGAACTGGCGGATCTGGCACCGTCGAGGACCATCTTCGCCACCAACTCCTCGACCCTGCTGCCCAGTGACCTCAAGGACTTCACGGGTCGCCCGGGGAAGTTCCTGGCCCTGCACTATGCCAACCACGTCTGGCGTCAGAACACCGCCGAGGTCATGGGGACCACCGACACCGATCCAGCGGTGTACGAAACCGTCGTCGACTTCGCCCGGAACAGCGGCATGGTCCCCGTCGAGCTCAAGAAGGAAAAGGCGGGCTATGTCCTGAACTCGCTGCTCGTCCCCCTGCTCGACGCCGCCTCGGGACTGCTCGTGGAGGGCATTGCGGACCACGAAACCATCGACAAGACGTGGCGCATCGCCACCGGCGCACCCCTGGGCCCGTTCCAGATCTTCGACATCGTGGGGCTGACCACCGCGTACAACATCGCCAGCACCAATCCCTCCGAGAAGTCACAGGAGTTTGCGGCGATGCTCAAGCGCGACTTCATCGACCGGGGACACCTGGGAACTGCCAGCGGACAGGGTTTCTACACCTACTGACGCCTTCGCGAGCTCGGGAAACCCGGCATGAAAACGGCGGCGCTCCCACATCGGGGAGCACCGCCGTCGTACCCGTTGACCCCGGCAGGGGTGCGGGTCGGTGTTAGTTGGCGACGATGATCGTCGTGGTCACCACGGTGGCCTGCCCGGCGGCGATCAGCTCGTCCGTCAGATCGGCGAGCGGCGCCATGGCGTCATCGACTTCGAGCTTGACCGGGTATTGGTGGGCCAGCATGGCCAGCAGGCCGCGCACCGCCTCGCGGGCGTCGGAGTCGGACAGCGTGGGATCCCAGCCCATCAACACGTCGGCCGGGGCGTCGATGCGGTCCGGCTCGTAGCTGATCGCGAAGGAGAGGATCTTGCCGCCGGCGTCCTTGGGCTTGTCGCGCAGCACGATGGCGCCCTTGGCACCGGTGGCGTCGTTGAGCAGCATGGTCTGGGCGCGGCCCAGGGTCATCTGCGCACGGTCCCAGTCGTGGACCGCGTTGTAGTAGTCGGCGACGACCTGGGAGAGCTCGACGGATCCGGTGGCCGCCTCCTCCAGGGTCAGTCCGTCGTCGTCGAACACGGGCAGCTTCAGCGCGCCCGGTTCCACCACGACCCCGCGCGAACGCTGGACCTGTTCCTGGCCCAGCGACGAGGTGAACGCGGCGGCGGCCTCGCCCTCGGAGCCCTCGACCGTGTAGCGCGACTTCAGTGCCGTGACGCCGGACGGCGCCGGGAATTCACGCAACCGGCGCAGCAGTTCGGTGGCCACGCCCTGCCGGCGCAGCGCCGGGGCAACCTCGACGAAGAGCCACAGCCGCTCGGGGTGCAGCGAGGACTCGAAGAGCGTGCCGGCGCCTACCGGGATCCCGTCGTCGACGGCGACGAGCGTGCGCGCCCAGGGGTCGTCGCTGTCGGCGCGCAGCATGGTCCGGTCGATGTGGGCCTGGGGCGTGGAGGGGTCCCCGAGGATCTGCAGCAGCGCCAGGTCATCGCCTTCTTGCCACGGCCGGTAGGTGAGGTTGCTCATGTTGCTCCTGATGCGATTGAAGGGGGAAGAACGACGGGCCGGCTGCCGGGTGGCAGCCGGCCCGTGAAGGGGTCAGGCTCCGAGCAGTCGCCCGGCCAGGTAGGACTTCACCTGGTCCAGGGCGACGCGTTCCTGGCTCATGGTGTCGCGTTCACGGATGGTCACTGCCTGGTCCTCGAGCGTGTCGAAGTCGACCGTGATGCAGAACGGGGTGCCGATCTCATCCTGGCGGCGGTAGCGGCGGCCGATGGCCCCGGCGTCGTCGAAGTCGATGTTCCAGTGCTTGCGCAGCTCGGCGGCCAGGGCCTTCGCCTTGGGCGAGAGCTCCTCGTTGCGGCTCAGCGGCAGCACGGCAGCCTTGACCGGGGCCAGGCGCGGATCCAGCTTCAGGACGGTGCGCTTGTCCACGCCGCCCTTGGCGTTGGGGGCCTCGTCCTCGGTGTAGGCGTCGACCAGGAAGGCCATCATGGAGCGGGTCAGCCCGAAGGAAGGCTCGATGACGTACGGGGTGAACCGCTCGCCCGTGGCCTGGTTGAAGTAGCTCAGTTCGGTGCCCGAGCCCTTGGAGTGGGAACCGAGGTCGTAGTCGGTGCGGTTGGCCACGCCCATCAATTCGCCCCATTCGGAGCCCTTGAAGCCGAAGCGGTATTCGAAGTCGATGGTGCCTGCGGAGTAGTGCGCCCGCTCGTCCTCGGGGACATCGAACTGGCGCATGTTCTCGGGGTTGATGCCCAGGTCAAGGAACCAGGCCCAGCAGGAGTCGACCCATTCCTGGAAGAACTTGGGGGCATCCTCGGGGGCGGTGAAGAACTCGATCTCCATCTGCTCGAACTCGCGGGTGCGGAAGATGAAGTTGCCGGGGGTGATCTCGTTGCGGAAGGCCTTGCCGATCTGGCCGATGCCGAACGGCGGCTTCTTGCGCGAAACGGTGAGCACGTTGTTGAAGTTCACGAAGATGCCCTGGGCGGTCTCGGGGCGCAGGTAGGCCAGGCCGGACTCGTTGTCGACGGGGCCCAGGTAGGTCTTGATCAGGCCGGAGAACAGCTGCGGTTCGGTCCAGCCGCCCTTGGTGCCGCAGTCGGGGCAGACGATCTCGGACATGCCGTCCTGGGGCTCGCGCTTCTTCTTCTCCGTGAACGCCTCGATGAGGTGGTCCTGGCGGTGGCGCTTGTGGCACTGGGTGCATTCGACCAGCGGGTCGGTGAACGTCGCGACGTGCCCGGAGGCCTCCCAGACCTGCTTGGGCAGGATGATCGAGGAGTCCAGGCCGACCATGTCCTCACGGCCGCGGACGAAGTTCTGCCACCACTCGCGCTTGATGTTGTCCTTCAGTTCGGCGCCCAGTGGTCCGTAGTCCCACGCCGAGCGCGAACCGCCATAGATCTCACCGGCCTGGAAGACGAAACCGCGCCGTTTGGCGAGGGAGATGACCTGGTCGAGCTTGGACTGGGGCGCCATGAAATTAACTCCAATGGTCTACGAGGCCGCTGGTTGCGGTCCGTAACGGGGCAGGGATACCGGTCCAGCCTAACGCGAGCCCGACGTCGCCGGGGAATTGGCGGCTACTTCCGGGGCGTGCGCACCCGGGGCCGGTGTCCGGTGGGAATGCTGGCCAGGACGACGGCGACGAGGGTCAACACGGTGCCCAGGACGGTGGCGACCGCCACCACGGTGCCCGGTGCGGGCAGGATGATGTCGATGGCCAGGGAGCCGATCAGTTGCCCCGCTATCATGCACAAACCGGAGACCAGGACGCCCAGGGACCTGACCAACAGGGCGCCGATGGCAATGAACACGCACCCGAAGACGCCACCGGTGTAGAGCCACCACTCGGAGGGGAACTCGAGGTGGCGCGGTGCGGCCAGAGACGTGACGCCCCAGAGGATGAACAGTGCCGTTCCGCCGGTGAGGAAGTTCACCAGGGTCGCGGTGATCGGGGTGCCGTAGGCGGCTGTCTGGGTGCCGTTCATGGCCTGCTGGAAGCCCATGAACAGTCCGGCGCTGAAGGGCATGAGGATGGGGATCAGCCACACGAGTCCGCCGGCCGAGGTCTCCAGGCGCGGCGAGACGGCCCACAGCACGGCAATGATCATCAGCACGGCCCCTGCCATGCGCCGGGCGGTGACATAGCGTTTGCCGCCCGGGCCGAAACCGACCCTATCGACCATCAACCCGCTGATGGTCTGTCCGGTCACGATGGCCACGGTGAACAGGGCGACGCCGATCAGCGGGACGGCGTGGCTTTGGCCGAAGACGATGTAGCCGCCGCTCAGGCCGGCCAGCAGGTACCACCGCGGGAACTCACGCCCGGCTACGGCCCGTCGCATCGCGGCGAGTCCGGCCCGGCCCCGCGGCAGCAGGACCGAAACCAGGATCATCACCACGGTCCCCCCGGCAAAGCTGATGGCTGCCGCGGCATTGCCGTCGCCCATCTGTTCGGACAGGGCACCGTTGATCCGACCCTGGATGGGCATCATCAACCCGCCCACGATGGCCAGGGCCAGTCCGGCCCAGAGGGGAAGGTGGCGGGCGGTGGCGACCGGCGGGGATACAGAGTTCATCGCAGGTCATGCTAGTCGCGCATTGGCCGGTCGGCACAACGTGGAGGAAGATGAAGACATGACTTCTGCGCAGCCACAACCGATCACCATCCGCGACGATTCGATCCGCTTGGGCCAGCTGCTCAAATTGGCCGGCTTGGCCGAGGACGGTTTCCATGCCAAGGAACTCGTGGAGAACGGCATGGTCAAGGTCAACGGCGACATCGAGACGCGCCGTGGCAAGCAGCTGCACGGCGGCGATGTCGTCACCTTGGGCGAGGAGTCAGTGGTCGTCGAGGCCGAATAGGCCCGCTCCCCCGGCTACTCCCAGCCCAGCGCCACGAGCCCCTGGGCCTCGGCAACGGCCAGACCGGCATCGCGGGCAGCCTGTGCAAATTGCCGGGACTGCTCCAGGATCGACGCGGGCAGTGCCTGCCCGGCGGCCACCCGGGTGCCGGCGGCCCGTCCCGTGATCACCAGTCCCTGCGCTTCGAGTTCACGGTAGGACTTCGCGACCGTCCCCGGGGCTAGCCGCAGATCCCCGGCCAGTTGGCGTACCGGCGGCAGTTTCGCATCTGCCGGCAGCACTCCGGAACGGATCAATGCCGTGAACTGCACCCGGATTTGTTCCGAGGGTCCCGACGGGTCGTCGGCATCGACGGAGATCACCGCTGGGCCCCTCTTGTTCGCCGGCGCCCGACCTGCCCCGCAGGTGATCGCTGGTTGCCCAGGATCCAGGACATGAACGTTGCGCCCAGCACGGCCACGACCCCCAGCAGGACCAGGGCGGCGACGACCACTGCCACTCCGGCCCAGAGCGTGGGCACGTCCACACCGGCCAGGCCGCCGCCCTCCGACACGGCTCCGCCCGGGATGTTCCGGGCGGCGTTGATCAGCGCCGGTCCGGCCATCAATGCCAACAGGGCCAGTTGGAGTGCCAGCAGTGCGCTGGTTCCCGCCGAGAGGGCGAAGCCCACGCAGGTACGCACCGCGTCGTCGAAGGCCACCAGGCCGGCAGCCCTCAACCGCGGGCGCCGGGCGTTGCGGTGCAGTGCCCAACCCAGCAGCAGCGCCGAAACCAGCAGGACCACGATGACGGGAATCCCGTAGTACCACCCGGGGAAGGGGCCCGCTGTCCCGCTGGCCAGTCCGAGTTGGCCCGGCACCGGAGGCGCCTTGATGGCATAGCCATATTCGCGCGACCTGCCCGATTCGTCCTGGGTGGCCAGCAGTCCCGCGACGATGACCGAGGCCAGGGTCGCGGCCACCAGCAGGGCCGGGAGCATGTACCCCCAAGATGGCCCGAAGCCGCCGGCGCGGCGCGTGGTGATATCCGCATGGGTGGTCGTGGACGCGGTGGGCGCCGGCTCGTCCGGCAGGGGCCACAGGCCATACGTTCCGGTCAGGGCCAGCAGGGCCAGTGACGGCGCGAGGACAACGGGCAGTCCCGCGGCGGCAGGCCATACGGCTTGCACGCCCAGCGACAGCACCACCACCGCTGCCACCGCGACGACGGCGGCACCGCCGCGACGACGCAGGGCGCCGAGCAGGGCAGTGGCTTCCACCGCCGCCGGCGATCCGGGCTCCGGCAGGAGCCGACCGGGAAGGACGGCGCGGCGTCGAACCAGGCGTGCCGCGCGCAGCGCCACGACCGCCGCCACCACGATGACCACCAGCAACACCAGCACACCGCTCATGATCCACGTCCTCAGGTCGGCAGCCTTGAGGCCGCTTGTATCAATGCACCAATACAAGCACCGTCGCATTCTTGTGTCAATGGAATGGCACAAGAAGTTCGTGCCTCGCCGTCAACCGGCCGGGTCAGGCCCCCAGCACGTGGTGGCGCAGGAACTCGGAGACGTGCTTCATCTCCGGCTCCGAGACGCTGTGGGTCATGCCGGCGTAGAGCATCTTGGTCAGATCCGTATGCCCGGTGGCCCAATCAAGGGTGAACTCGATCTTGTCCTCGGTGATGACAGTGTCGGCCTGGCCGCGGCCCCAGAACAATGGCCGTTTGGCCGCACGGGTGGCCTCGTCGTCGAAGAACTCGTGGCCCTCCGCGGGGATGGCGAATCCCGACAAGCCGACGACGGCGGCAATCTCCTCGGGGCGATGACGCAGGACCGAGGTGGCCACCGCCATGCCCATCGAGAACCCCAGGACGGTGACGGAGGAGTGCTGGTCCTTCACGGAATCGATCCAGGCCCACACGTTGGAGACCGCTTCCACCACGCGCTCGGTGGAGTAATCGGGTTCGTGCATCAGTGGGAACCAGGTGTACCCCGGCCCCATGGCAAAGGGGGCCCTGACCGAGGCCAACGTGAATTCCCCGGGCAGCATCGGGGCCAGGCCGATCAGGTCCTTTTCGTGGGAGAGGTAGCCGTGGAAGAGCACGAGCAGCGGGGTACCGGCACGCTCGGCTTCCGGGCGTGACCAGACAACAACGGGCTGGGGCAAGGTGTCAGTCATGCGGCCATTGAATCACGGAGACCCCCACGGGTGGTGAACTTCGTTGCCCAGTGAAACAATGTACCCGTGAGTAGCGAAGAACCAGCAGCAATCGACCAGCAGGACTCCCCCACCGGCACCGCCGAACGCCATCCGTGGCGCCGCATGGTGTCACTCGGCGATTCCTTCACCGAAGGCATCGGCGACCCGGACCCCCGGAGCCCCGGAGGCAACCGCGGCTGGGCAGACCGTGTTGCCGAGCAACTCAGCCACGGCGTCGACGACTTCGCCTACGCCAACCTGGCGATCCGCGGACGGCTGGTCCGCCAGATCCAGGCCGAGCAACTGGACCCGGCCATCGCCCTGAAGCCTGACCTGATCACCGTCTGCGCCGGCGGCAACGACGTGTTGCGACCGGGCGGTGACCCCGACGCGTTGGCCGTGGTCATGGACGACTTCGTCGGGCGTCTGGCCGCCACCGGAGCCACGGTGCTCCTGTTCAACGGCCCGGACATCGGCGAAACCCCGGTACTGGGATCCATGCGTGGCCGGGTGGCCATCTACAACGAGAACCTGCGCATCGTAGCTGCACGCCACGACGCCATCGTCGCCGACATGTGGGCACTGCGTGAGTTGCACCAGCCGCGCATGTGGGCACCGGACCGGCTGCACTTCTCCCCGTTGGGCCACCACACGATCGCGATGATGGTCCTGGACACCCTCAACGTGGAGCATGGGCTCAAACCCCTGGAGGCGCTCCCGGCCACCACGAAGCCGTGGCGCACTGCCCGCCGGGAGGACCTGGTCTGGGCCCGGACCCACCTGGCCCCCTGGGTCCTGCGCCGTCTGCGTCACCAGTCCAGCGGTGACGGCATCACGCCGAAGCGTCCCGAGGCCACGCCGTTCACCCCGATGTCGGGGAGCCACAGCATCGGCGCCGGCGACCCGCAGGACGCCTCGGAGTAGTCGGCCCTCCCCGGCTCAGGCGAAGAGCCCCGCCCGGAGCACCTGGTTCAGCTGCTCGACGTCGGTGAGGAACCCGTCGTGTCCGATCGGGGAGTTGATGTAGTGCACTGGCGGCTTCCCGGCCAGTGCGGCCGCCAGACGTTCTGACTGCCCGGGGACGTAGAGCCGGTCGCTGTCGACGGCGGCGATGAAGAATTCCACGGACCCGGCGCGGGCGAGGGCTGCCTCGAGCCCGCCGCGTCCGCGTCCGACGTCGTGCCCCACCAGCGCCTCGGTGAGCACGATGTAGGAGTTGGCGTCGAAGCGCCCGACCAGTTTTCCGGCCTGGTGGTCCAGGTAGCTTTCGACCTGGTAGCGCCCGCGCGCCGAGTCGGAGCTGCCGAACGGGTCCTCTTCGCCCTGGCCCTCATGCCCGAAGCGGATCTCCAGCTCGGGCTCGGACCGGTAGGTGATGTGGGCCAGCCGGCGGGCGATGCCCAGCCCGTCGACGGGCCCGGTCCCGTCGGTGTAGTAGTCGCCACCCCGGAACGCGGGATCCAGGCGGATGGACTGGGTCTGGATCTGGCCGAACGCCACCTGTTCCGCGGAGGCGACGGCGGTGGCGGCGATGACCGCGCAGCGGGCCACCCGGTCGGGGTACTCGATGGCCCATTCCAGCGCGCGCGCTCCGCCGAGGGAACCGCCCACCACAGAGTGCCAGCGCTGGATGCCGAGGTAGTCGGCCAGTCGTGCCTCGGTGCGCACCGAATCCCTCACGGTTGTGAACGGGAAGCGCGATCCCCACGGCTGCCCGTCCGGGTCGGGGCTGGCCGGGCCGGTTGACCCGTAGCAGCCGCCGACCATGTTCGGCGCGACCACGAAGAACCGGTCGGTGTCGATGGTCTTGCCGGGCCCGACGAACCCGTCCCACCACCCGTCCTCCCGGCCGTGGCCGCGGGAGACATGGGTGTCCCCGGTCAGCGCGTGCAGCAGCAGGACCGCGTTGGAGGCGTCGGCGTTCAGCGTCCCCCAGGTCTCGTAGCCGATCATCACTTCGGGCAGCCAGCCGCCCGTCTCGAACCGGTAGCCACCGATCGGGACGCACTTCAGGATGCCGTCGCGGATGACCGGCGTACTGCCGGTGCGCAGCTGTCCCCTCACGTTGTCGACGCCCTGGGTCACCGGGCGGCCTGGGATTCCCCGCCGGCGGGCACTGCGGTGGCGGTGGCGGCGTCGAACCCGAGCTCCAGGTCAGCGATGATGTCGTCTATGTGCTCGATGCCCACGGAGAGGCGGACCAGTCCCGGGCTCACCCCTGCGGCGACCTGCTCGGCCTCGCTGAGTTGGGAGTGGGTGGTGGAGGCCGGGTGGATGACCAGCGAGCGGACATCGCCGATGTTCGCGACGTTGGAGTGCAGTTCTAAACCGTCGACGAAGGCACGCCCGGCGGCCTCGCCACCGGCGATCTCGAAGGCCAGGACCGCACCAGTGCCGCGGGGCCCGTACGTGCGGCCGCGGTCATGCCAGCGGCTGGAGGCCAGCCCGGCGAAGGCCACGGATTCGACCTGGGCGTGGGCCTCGAGCCATTCGGCGACCTTCTGCGCGTTTTCCACGTGGCGTTCCATCCGCAGGCTCAGGGTTTCCAGGCCCTGCGCGATGAGGAATGCGTTGAAGGGGGCGACGGCGGAGCCCAGGTCGCGCAGCAACTGCACGCGCGCCTTGAGGATGTACGCCAGGTTGGCGCCCAGTGCTCCGTTGACGCCGAGGTCGCGGGCGAAGACCAGTCCGTTGTAGGACTCGTCGGGGGTGTTGAAGCCGGGGAACTTGTCGGGATCCTGCGCGAAGTCGAACGTGCCCGAGTCCACGATGACCCCGGCGACGGCGGTGCCGTGGCCACCGAGGTACTTGGTGGCCGAGTGCACCACGATGTCGGCGCCCCATTCGAACGGGCGGATCAGGTACGGGGTGGCCAGGGTGTTGTCCACGATCAGCGGAACGCCGGCGGCGTGGGCCACCTCGCTGACACCCTCGATGTCCAGCACGTCCTGGCGCGGGTTGGAGACCACCTCGCCGAAGAAGGCCTTCGTGTTCGGTTGCACGGCGGCACGCCACTCGTCGATGTTGTCCGGGTCGGCCACGAATGTGACCTCGATGCCCAGCCGGCGCAGCGTGTGCTTGAGCAGGTTCTGCGTTCCGCCGTAGAGGCTCGGGCTGGCCACGATGTGGTCACCCGTTCCGGCGACGTTGAGGATCGAGAAGGTGGTGGCCGCCTGCCCGGAGGCCAGCAGCAGTGCGCCGACGCCGCCCTCGAGGTCGGCGATGCGGTTCTCCACCGCTTCCTGCGTGGGGTTGCCGATGCGCGTGTAGATCGGCTCCAGTTCCTGCAGGGCGAACCGTGCGGCCGCACTCTCGGCACTCGGGAAGACGAACGACGTCGTCTGGTAGATCGGCAGTGCCCGGGCCCCGGTGGCCGGATCGGGGGTCTGGCCTGCGTGGACCTGGCGGGTTTCAAAAGACCATGATGCGGACATGTGTTGTCCCCTTCTACTGCTCAGGGGTCCCTGTTCCGCGCCACCCCGTGGGGTGCCGGGAGGTGACCCGCGCTTGCCCGTTCTCCAGCTGGAGGCGGACCTGGTCTTCACCCGGGGCACCCCACCGCGAGTGGAGGGTTGCCGGCCAGCAAACCGGGGTTTTGCGCTGGCACTCATGACCTGCATCCAGTGTTCTAGATCCCCCGCGGTCCCGCAACCCATGGGCACCCAATATGACGGCGTGCGCAACAATCGCCGGCAGCGCGGGACGGTGGACGCAGGCCGAATGACTTAGGTGACCCTAAGTCGAGACACACCTCACAAAGTGCCATCATGAACGCATGATGAGGTTGGATCACGTTTCATACGCATGCGGACCAGACGGGCTGGCCGCCACGGCCTCCCGTGTAGCCAAGACCCTGGGGATCGAGTCGGTCAAGGGCGGCATCCATCCCCGATTCGGGACCAGGAACGTCATTTTCCCGTTGCAGAACACGCAGTACCTGGAGGTCGTGGAGGTCCTGGACCACCCGGCCTCGGACAAGGCCCCGTTCGGGCAGGCGGTGCGCGCCCGCTCCGAGATGGGCGGCGGCTGGATGGGCTGGTGTGTCTGCGTCGACGACCTGGCACCGTTCGAGGAACGCCTGGGCCGCTCCTCCGTTCCGGGTAACCGCAAGTTCCCCGACGGCCAGGAACTGACCTGGCAGCAGATCGGCATCAAGGGCCTGATCGCCGACCCGCAGGTGCCCTACATGCTGCGGTGGGACGACGGCACCGAGCACCTGCACCCGTCCAAGGCGCTGGAGCCCACCAGCCGCATCTCCGGCATCACCATCGCCGGTTCGGTCGAGCGGGTGCGCGAGTGGCTGGGCACCCCGGCCGCGTCGCCGCTGGAGGATGTCGACGTCGAATGGGAGGCGCCCAACGGCACCCCGGGCATCATGTCCGTGACCTTCGAGACCCCGCAGGGAACCATCACCCTCTGATCCGTTTCCGGAACTGCATTTCATGAACGACGGCGGCCCGCGGGCCGCCGTCGTTGTCATTCCCCGGGTTCCGCCTGGTGCGGGCGGACCACGGCGCCGAACGGGCCCGTGGCCGCGAAGGCGTGGTCGGCGAACCGTTCACCGATGAGCCGGTGGGTGGCCGTATCGGGGTGCAGGTTGTCGGGCAATGGGGCGTCGGCGGCATCGGCTTCCCCGTAGAGTTCCAGCCCGTCGAGGAAGTGCAAGTTGGCGTCGTCAGCGCGGCGCTCCATCAGCGAGCGCATTTCCCGGCGGATCACCTGCAACGTCAACCGCCCCAGCGCCTCGTCCCCGGTGGTGCCGGTGGCGATGAACTTCACCTGCTCCGTGCCCATGCTGGCCGGGTCGAATCCCCCGGGACCCGGGGTGTCCTCATGGATCCCGCAGAAGATCGGGGATACCAGCACGATCGGCGTCGTGGGATGCCCGTCGCGGATGGTGTCCAGGAACCCGTGGATCGCCGGGACCAGGGCGCGCACCCGCATCCCGTCCAGGTTCACGATGTTGATGCCCAGCTTGATGCTGATGACGTCCGCCGGCGCATCGCGGATGACCCGCGCGATGAAGGGATCGACGAAGCAGCTGCCCCCGAGCCCGAGGTTGCGCAGCTCGACGTTCCCCCGCCGGGCGGCCAGCGCCGGCCAAATCGCGCTCGGGGAGGCGGCATTGGACCCCTGACTGATGGAGCTGCCGTGGTGGACCCACAGCGGCTTCGTCTGTTCCAAGGGCTCGAGCGGGGCATCGGAGGCCAGGCTGACCAGTTCCAGGGATTCGTTGTGCGGCAGGAAGAACTCCACGGCCTTGGACGTCGCGGCCAGTCCCTCGACGACGGTGGTGTGGGAGGGGCCGGGGACCTGCCGCATGGAGCCGGTCGTGAGATCGATTTCGGTGGCGTCGCCTCCCGTGAGTTCATCGCCCAGCTGCAGCTCGCCATCCACGCAGACGTCGATGCGTCCCCGCGGCCGGTGGGTGCCGAGGTAGAGGACCGGCGAGGGATGCGATACGAGTTCGATCCGTGTCGCGGTGGTCCGCACGGCGATCCTGACTCCGGAGGGCTGGGCTTCCATGGCCAGCAGCTGGGGATCCGGGAACTGCTGGCGGACCCAGCCGGGCAGCCGGTGGAGTCGTACGCCGTGGGATCCGTCCTCCAGTTCCGCGGCGCCGCGGATGATGTCCTGCGTCAGGGGTGTGGTGATCATGCTGGCGTTTCTCCTTCGAGGGCGGTGGCCCAGGTCTGTAGTGCGCGGTCAAGGGCGGACAGGGTGCGCCGCCAGGACGAATCGGTGGGATCACTGCGGTGCTCGAAGGAGCCGGCCTTCTCCAACGCCAGGTAGCCGTTGAGCGTGGCGCCGACGAATCGGGTGGCGTGCACCAGCTCGTTCGCGGGCAGGTCATAGCCGCGCAGGACGGCCCAGACGTACTCGACGATCCGCAGCGCCGCCGCCGATCCGGCCACCTCGGGACCGGCGGGCCGCTGCATGGCCGACCAGCGTCCCGGATGTTCCCGTGCGTAGTCGCGGTGCGCCTGCCCGAGGGCCGCCAACGCGTCCGGCCCCGACCGCCCCGCGATGCCACCGGCGATGAGGTCAGCCAATTCGCCCAGCGCCAGTTCGTGGACGCCGTCGAGCAGCGCGGCGAGGTCCTTGAGGTGTGAGTAGATGCTGGCGGGCTTGACGCCGACCTGCCGGGCCACCGCCGAGATGGTGACGACGTCGAAGCCCTCACGGTCGGCCAGGTCGGCGGCGGCGGCCACGAGGGACGGTCGGGTCAGCGGGGGACGTTCCATACGCCGATCCTACACCCTATAGGTTTTTACCTACAACCTATAGGCACTGCGGGAACAGCCCCTACGTCCCCAACCCGATCGCCGGGCCGATCAGCGAATACCCGACGAATCCCGCGGTATCCAGCAGGGCGTGGGCGATCACCAGCGGCATCACCCGCCCGGTCCTGGTGTAGACCCACCCGAAGATGACCCCCATGATCGCGTTGCCCACGAAGGGCCCGAACCCCTGGTAGAGGTGGTAGCTGCCGCGCAGCACGGCACTGGCCAGGATGATCGGCCAGGTCCCCCAGCCCAGCGCCCGCAGCCGGTCGAAGAGGTACCCGATGACGATGGTCTCCTCGAGGATGCCGTGACGGATGGCCGAGAGCAGCAGGACCGGGATCGTCCACCAATACGGCGCCATGGCCTCGGGCACGATCGCGGTGGTCACCCCCAGCGTCCGGCCAAGCCAGTACACGCCGAGCGTGCCCACGCCGATGGCCAGGAACAATCCGGCCCCCTGCCATCCGTCGCGCCCGGGACGGCGCAGGTCGAACCCCAGGGCACGGAATCCGTTGCGCCCGGCCAGGCGGAACAGGTAGAACACCAGCAGCACCGGGACCAGCGAGAACACGATGTCCAGCAGCTGGTACGCGAGGTCGAAGAACTGCCGGTCGCTCAGCGCGTTGTTCATCGTGGTCGTCTGCCCGGACAGCGGCCCGCGGGTCAGCTTGTCCGAGAGCGAGAGGATCGCATAAATGGCGGACTGCCCCAGGGAGAGCCCCAGGACGATCAGGATTTCCGGCCACAGGCCCTTGCTGCTGCGCATGGATGCATCCTATGGCAGGGCCCTGTACGACGGCGGTGCGCGGCAAGCGTGGAGGCCGAGTCCACACAACGCGACCAAACAAGTATCAGTATATTGAACTTAAGCTACGATAAGAGTCAATAATCCATTTTGCAACGTGAGGAACACACGCCGTGAAAGGCCATGTCCCGTCCAAGACGCAAAGAAACGCCCGGCAGGTCGGCCAGCACTTTGCCGATTGGCGGAAGCTCAACGGCCTCAAGATCACCGAAGTCGCCGAACGAACTGGCGTATCGGTGAACACCATCCGCAGCCTGGAGGCCGGCCAGGGTGGTACCTCCCTCTTGACCTTGCTGGCCGTTGCACGCGTCTTGGGCATCGACGATCTGTTATCTGAGGCCCTGGACCCGTACAACACCGAACGCGGTCGGGCGCTTTCGGCTGACCATCTCCCCCAGCGGGTGCGTCGATGAGCGAGATCATAGAGGTTGATGTCGAGTTGGGTGGTCGCATGCTCCACGCTGCGGATCTCTTTCCACCCCGTCGCCCGGGTGCCACCTTCATGTTCCGATACACGCCCGGCTATCTTGCGGACGCGAACGCCTACCCCTTCGCCCCTCAGCTGCCCCTCACCCGCGGATCATTCCCCGGTTTGGGAGGGCTACCCGGCCCGATGCAGGATGGCGCGCCGGACAGGTGGGGCCGGCTCATCGTCGGCCGGCGCATCGGCCGTAATCCGAAGGCAGACGATCTCCTGCTCGGCGTCTCAGACCACACGCGTCAAGGGGCACTGCGTTACCGACGCGGTAGCACGGAGTACCAGCACCCGGACAGCCAGACCCCACCCCTGGTCGATCTGGCCCAGCTCCAAAAGGCGGCCGACTCGGTCGCGGCCGACAACGACGACAACGAGGCCTACAAGCTGCTACTGGAGATGGGTTCCGATGCATTGGGTGGCGCACGCCCGAAGGCGGCCGTGAGCCGCGGAGACGAACTGTGGATGGCCAAGTTCACCCAGACCACCGACCAGTGGTCGGTCATCGAGTGGGAATCCGTGATGTTGAAATTGGCTGCACGGGCCGGGATCATCGTTCCCCGCAACGAACTGGTTCACATCGGTGCCAGGGCAGTTCTGCTGTCACGGCGCTTTGACCGTGCGAACGACGGAACGCGTATAGGTTACATATCGGTCATGACGTTCATGGGTGTCCAGGACGGCGACCACTTGGACTATGTCGACCTCGCCGCCGACATGGCGGCGTTCACCGATGCGCCAGCCGCTCAACTGCGCCAGCTATTCCGACGTGTCGTTTTCTCCCTGGCCGTCAACAACACGGACGACCACGGCCGCAACCACGGCTTCCTCCGCTCACGTGCAGGCTGGCAGTTGTCACCGGCCTTCGATATCAATCCGAACCCCAATACGGCTGCCCCAAGGTCCACGAGCATCGATGGCGAGCGTCATCGACTTCCCGGCTTCGATGCCCTCATGGCGTCGGCCAACGCGTTCCGTCTGGATCCTGGCGAGGCACGGGAGGTCGCCCATGAGGTGGCTCGGGCAGTCGCCGACTGGCGCGAGCTGGTGCCCGCTGAGATCGGCGCGGCGCAACGACACGACTTCGAACAGGTCCTCGACTGGCTCCCGGACCTGCTGGCATAGTCCGCCTCAGGCCAACGGTGCCGATCCGACGGCCGTGCGGTCCACCCGCTCCCCCGCACGCCACACGGCGCCGGTCAGCGGCATGCCCGGCCGGTAGGCCAGATGCGCGGCAGACGGCGCGTTGAGCAGTTGCAGGTCAGCGCGTTTGCCGACCTCCACGCTGCCCACATGGTCCTGCACTCCCAGGGCCAGGGCCCCGCCCATCGTTGCGGCGTGCAGCGCTTCGTTCAGGCTCAAGTGCATCTGCAGCACCGCGGTGGAGACGCAGAAGGCCATCGAGCTCGTGTAGCTGGTGCCCGGGTTGCAGTTGGACGCCAGGGCGATCTGGGCGCCGGCATCGATCAGCCGGCGCCCGTCGGCCAACGGCTGGCGGGTGGACAGGTCGCAGGCCGGCAGGCAGGTGGCCACGGTTCCGGCCTCACCGGTCCGCGTCTCGGCATTCCACCCGGACCAGGTGCCGGCGAGCGCCTCGACGTCGGCGTCGTCGAGGTAGTTCACGTGGTCCACGCTGGCCGCCCCGAACTCGACGGCCAGCTTGACGCCGGGCCCGGTGCCGAGCTGGTTGCCGTGCACGCGCAGGCCCAGCCCTGCGTCCCTGCAGGCGGACAAGACGCGGCGCGACTGCTCCTCGGTGAAGGCCCCGCGTTCACAGAACACGTCGGCCCACTTCACGTAGGGCCGGACTGCGGAGAGCATGTCGCCGCAGACCAGATCGGTGTATTCCTCAGGGTCCGCACCCGGCGGGACCAGATGGGCCCCCAGATAGGTCACCTGGTCCACGATGGTGGAGGCAATCCGCGCATGGCGGGCCTCCTCGTTGACGTCGAGCCCGTACCCGGTCTTCGTCTCCAGATAGGTGGTGCCTCCGGCCGCCGCCTCGGCAACCCGCCCCATCAGCAGGCGGGTGAGGTCGTAATCGGTGGCGGCCCGGGTCGCCTCCATGGTCACGCTGATCCCGCCGGCGGCGTATTCCTGCCCGGACATCCGGGCCTCGAATTCGGCGGCACGGTCGCCGGCAAAGAGCAGGTGGGTGTGCGAATCCACCCAGCCCGGCAGGGCGGCGCGGCCACCGGCGTCGTAGACGTGGTCGGCGGCCGGGGCGTGGCGTGGATGCCCGATCCAGGCGATGCGCCCGCGATCCAGGACGACAGCGGCGCCGGCCAGCACCCGTCCGTCGGCATCCAGGGTGGTCAGTTCCCCGATATTGGTCACCAAGGTGGCGCTCATGCGAACTCCCGATGCTGGTAGGTGAATTCCCGGAACAATGCGGCGGGGTCGCTGAGCCGGGTATGGATTCCGTCCCGGGCGACCTCGATGCCGTTGATGACCACAGCGTGGACGTCGGCGGCGGTGGCCGTCAAGGGCAGCTGCGCCTCCCGGCTTCCTGCGGTCCGCAGGCTGGCCGTGTCCACGAGGAGATGGTCGTCGTTGTCCGACAGGGAGAGGCTGCGCAGGCCGCCGACCCGGGAGGCGGCGGCAAGCTCTGCCGGGGAAAACCTACCGCGGATTCCGGTGCGCAGCCGTTCACCGTGTTCGAGCGCGCGCATCTCCAGGTACGGATCCACGACCGCGTGCTGGTCGGTGCCGAGGGCGATGGTGGCCCCGGCGTCGGCGAGTTCGCGGGCCGGGCCGATGCCGTCGGCGAGGTCGGCCTCGGTGGTCGGGCACATGACGATCGAGCAGCCGGCAGCGCCCAGCGCGGCGATGTCCGCGGCGGTGAGGTGCGTGGCGTGCACCGCCGAGAGCTGCTGCCCGAGCAGCCCGTGTGCAGCGAGCAAGCCGGTGGGGGTGAGCCCGTGGGCGGCCTGGCAGGCCTGGTTCTCTGCAGGTTGTTCGGACAGGTGCACATGCAACGGTTCGCCCGGTTCCAGGGCGCCGGCGATGACCTCCAACGCTGCCGGGGGGACCGCGCGGACCGAGTGGATGGCGGAACCGAGGGTGACCAGTCCGGCGCCCTCCTGGACCGTGGCAGGTTCATCGGCGGCCAGGGCGGCACGCAGTGCTGTGTGGCGGGCTGCCCATCCGGCGGCGTCTCCGTCGGAGAAACGCAGCTGGGTCTCATTGAGCTCCACGGGGCGTCCCGCGGTGTCGAGGCCACCGGAGAGGTAGCAGGTGTCCAGCAGGACCAGGCGGATGCCTGCGGTGCGGGCGGCCCGGGCCAGGGCCCGATCCATGACGTGGTCCGGGTAGGGCGTTCCACCGGGGCCGTGGTGGAGATAGTGGAATTCTCCGACGGCGGTCCATCCGGTGACCACCATTTCGGCGAACACCGCGGTGGCCAGCTGTTCGTAGCCTGCGGGGTCCAGCTGCTCTGCCGCGGCATACATCTGCTCGCGCCAGGTCCAGAAGTCCCCGGCCCCGCCGGCCGCACCCTCGTGGGTACGGCCACGCAGGATCCGGTGGAACGCGTGGGAGTGGGCGTTGACCGGTCCGGGGACACGGACCAGGTCCAGGTCGGGGTCGCTCACAGCAGGTCCTCCAGGGTGTCGGCCAGGGCGATGGTTCCGGCGGTCGCGTCGTCGTCCTCGACATGTTCCTCGGGCGAGTGGCTGATGCCGGAGGGGTTGCGCACGAAGAGCATCCCGGTGGGGACCTCGGCGGCCAACACCCCGGCGTCGTGCCCTGCACCGGTGGACAGCGCGGGCGCCCCCGGGGTGGAGCGCTGCACGGAGGCCTGCAGCGCACGGGTCAGCGCCGCATCGAAGTGCACGGTGCCCGAGTAGGATTCCTCGGTCATGGCGACCGAGCACCCCTCGAAGGCCGCGATCTTCTGGGCTTGGCCGTGGATGCGCTCCACGAGTGCCGCGGTGACCGCGTCGTCGGGGTGGCGCACGTCCATCCAGAAGTCCACCCGTGAGGCGATGACGTTGGTGCCGCCGGGGACCGGTTCCAGCCGGCCCACGGTGGCGCGGGCGTCGGCCTGGGCGGTGGCGGTCTTGCGCACGGCCAACACCATCTGGGCGGCCGCGACCATGGGGTCGGCGCGGTCGGTCATCGGCGTGGTGCCGGCGTGGTTGCCCTGACCGGAAACGGAGAAGCGCCAGCGGCCGTGGCCCAGGATCGAAGAAGCCACGGCGACTGCCGGTCCGCGCCCCGCAGCGTCGGTGTACTCCTCGCCATTAAGCCCCAGCCCCTGTTCGACGTGCAGCTCGACGAAGTCGCCGATGCGTGCCAGGGCCGCCTCGTCGCGGCCCATGGCGTCGGGGTCCAGCCCGTGGGCCCGGGAGGCATCGGCGAAGGTGGTGCCCGAGGCGTCGCGCAGGTTCAGTGCCCGGGCGGTATCGATGGCCCCGGTGAGCAGCCGGGAGCCCAGGCAGGCGACGCCGAAGGCCGACCCTTCCTCTTCGGGGAAGACGGCGAGGGCCATGGCACGGTTGCGCTGCAGGTCACCGGCCGCCTCGCGGGCTGCCAACACGTCGAAGGCAGCCAGCGCGGAGGCGACGCCCAGCGGGCCGTCGAACGCCCCTCCCCCGGGAACCGAGTCCAGGTGGGACCCGGTGACCAGGGCACCGCGTCGAGCGTCGGCGCCGGAGGAGGCACCGCCGTCGTGCCCGGAAGGCAGATCCCACCAGGCCCAGATGATGCCGTTGGCGTCACGCTCGAGTTCGAGCCCACGGGCGGTGGCCTCGGCGGTGAACCATTCACGCAAATCGAGTTCGGGTGTGGAGTAGACCGGGCGGGAGTAGCCGCCGCGACGGGTGTCCCGTCCGGTGTCGGCGATGGCCGCCATCAGTGAATTGACGGTGCTGGGTTCGGTCATGCGGTTACCTTCCAACCATGAGGTAGGCGATGGGTGTGGTGATGATCAGCGTCAGGGCCACGCGCTGGGCCCACAGGACGATCAGGTGCCACACCTTGATGGGGATCTCCGTGGCCAGGATGCAGGGCACCAGGGCGGAGAAGAAGATGATTGCCGAGACGCAGACGACGGCGATGACCAGGCGCAGCAACTCGGATTCGTGGCCGGCGACCACGGTGGCGGGCAGGAACATCTCGGCGATGCCGACCGCTGAGGCCTTAGCGGCCAGCATCGGATCGGGCAGCTGCAACGCCCAGGTGATCGGGAAGAAGATGTATCCGAGCCAGTCGAAGACCGGGGTGAACCGGGCCAGGACCAGGCCGATCAGCCCCACCGAGAGGATGGAGGGCAGGATCGCCATGGCCATGAGCAGGCCATCGCGGAAGTTCTCCCAGATGTTCCGGCCCAGGCCGGGGGCCTGGTGGAGCATGACCATGGCCTCGCTCCAGGCGGTGGCCAGCCGACGCGAGGTCACCGGGACCTCGGGCTGGGGTTCGGCGCCGGGATAGTAGTCGTCCTTGATCCGGCTCAGCGGCGGGATGCGCACGCTGATCGCGGTCACCAGGAACGTCACGGCGAACGTCAGGAAGAAGTACGGCAACCACAGGTGCATGATGTCCAGCGTCTTGGCGACGATCAGCATGAACGTCACCGAGACGGTGGAGAACCCGGTGGCGATGATCGCTGCCTCCCGGGCCGTGTACCGCCCGGCCTGGTAGACGCGGTTGGTGATCAGCAGGCCCAACGAGTAGCTGCCCACGAAGGAGGCCACCGCGTCGATGGCCGAACGGCCCGGGGTCTTCCACACCGGACGCATGACCGGCTGGACCAGGACGCCGACGTACTCCATCAGCCCGTACCCCACCAGCAGCGCCAGGAAGACGGCGCCGATGGGCACGATCAACCCGACCGGGATCACCAGCTTGTCGAACAGGAACGGCCCCAGGTCGGGGTCGAACAACCAGTCCGGCCCGACCCCGAACACCAGGGCGGAACCCGTGGCCAGGCCCAGGATGTTCAGGAACGCGAACAGCGTCTTCAGCCCCGACTGGCGCCACCGGCCGGTGGCGAACGGGTAGATCGTCCCGGCCAGGATGAGGGCCAGCGCTACGAAGCGCACGCCCTCACCCAGGGACTTCGTCACGAGCGTGACGAGGTGGTCCAACGGGATGGTGCTGGTCCCCCCGATGGTGATCGGGATGAAGAACATGAAGATCCCGATGGCGCTGAACACGAAGAACCGCCAGGCACCGCGTGGTGTGCGGGTCGTCTCCAGCTCCGGGCGGACGGCTGTTGAGGCGTCGCCCATCCGCTACACCGTGTCCGTCATCGGGATGCGCACGCCGCGTTCGGCGGCGACCTCGATGGCGCGGTCGTAGCCGGCGTCGACGTGGCGGATGACGCCCATGCCCGGGTCGTTGGTCAGCAGGGCCTCCAGCTTGGCGGCGGCCAGCTCGGAGCCGTCGGCGACGGAGACCTGGCCGGCGTGGATGGAGCGGCCGATGCCGACTCCCCCGCCGTGGTGGATGGACACCCAGGTCGCCCCGGAGGAGGCAGCGGTCAGGGCGTTGAGCAGCGGCCAGTCGGCGATGGCGTCGGAGCCGTCCTTCATGGCCTCCGTCTCGCGGTACGGGGAAGCCACGGAACCCGAGTCCAGGTGGTCGCGGCCGATGACGATAGGTGCCGAGACCTTGCCGTCGGCGACGAGCTGGTTGAACAGCAGCCCGGCCTTGGCGCGGTCGCCGTAGCCCAGCCAGCAGATGCGCGCGGGCAGGCCCTCGAACTCGACATGCTCTGCTGCGGCGTCGAGCCAGCGGTGGAGGTGCTCGTTGTCGGGGAAGAGTTCCTTCAGCGCCTCGTCGGTGACGCGGATGTCCTCCGGGTCACCGGAGAGGGCGACCCAGCGGAACGGGCCCAGGCCCTCGCAGAAGAGCGGGCGGATGTAGGCCGGGACGAAGCCGGGAAACTCGAACGCGCGGGCGAAGCCGCCCTGGCGCGCCTCGTCGCGGATGGAGTTGCCGTAGTCGAAGACCTCGGCGCCGGCGTCCTGGAAGCCGACCATGGCCTCGACGTGGGCCGCCATGGACTCCTGCGCCTTCTTGGTGAAACCGACCGGATCGGCCTTGGCCTCGGCGTCCCACTGTTCCAGGGTGTATTCGACGGGCAGGTAGCTCAGCGGGTCGTGGGCGCTGGTCTGGTCCGTGACGATGTCGATGGTGATGTCGCCGGCGATATGGCGGCGCAGCAGTTCGGGGAAGACCTCGGCCGCATTGCCGACGTAGCCGACGGAGAGGGCCCGCTTTTCCTGCTTGGCGGCCAGGACCTTGGCCAGGGCGGCGTCCAGGTCGGTCTCCACCTCGTCGAGGTAGCGCTTGCCGGCGCGACGGCGCAGCCGCTCCTCGGAGACGTCCACGATCAGGCAGGCACCGCCGTTCAGGGTCACGGCCAGTGGCTGGGCCCCGCCCATGCCTCCACATCCACCGGTGAGGGTCAGCGTCCCGGCCAGGGTGCCGCCGTCGTCGGCATAGAGCTTGCGCCCAATGGCGGCGAACGTCTCATAGGTGCCCTGCAGGATGCCCTGGGTGCCGATGTAGATCCAGGAGCCGGCGGTCATCTGCCCGTACATCATCAGGCCCTCGGCCTCGAGCTTGCGGAATGCGGGCCAGGTGGCCCAGTCGCCGACCAGGTTGGAGTTGGCGATCAGCACGCGCGGGGCCCACTTGTTGGTGGTGAACACGCCGACGGGCTTGCCGGACTGGACCAGCAGGGTCTCGTTGTCCTCGAGGGTTTCCAACGTGCGGGTGATGGCGTCGAAGGCCTCCCAGGAGCGGGCGGCGCGGCCGGTGCCGCCGTAGACGACCAGGTCCTCGGGGCGCTCGGCGACCTCGGGGTCCAGGTTGTTCATGAGCATGCGCAACGGCGCTTCGGTCTGCCAGGACTTGGCGGTCAGCTTCGTGCCGCGGGCGGCACGGATGCTACGGGAGGGATCGTGCTGGGTAAATGACTGGCTCATGCCGTCTTCTCCTTGCTGCCGGCGGCATTGCCGGCGTGGGTGATGGTGTCGGTGTGGATGTCGGTGTCGTGTGAGGTCAGGATGGTGTGGGCTTCGGCTGCCACGCGGGCACCGATGTCGGCGACCAATGCGGGGGTCATCCGGTAGGAGGGGGCGATGACCGACAGCGCGGCGATCACCCGGGCCTCGTCCCCACGGCCGGCGGTGATGGGCGCGGCAATGGCGGTGATGTCCTTTTCGACGCCCCGGTCCACCACCACGTAGCCCGCGGTGGGCGTCTGCCCGCGCAGCACGGCTCCCACGGCGCTGCCGTCCAGCGGGACGCTGCGCCCCACCCACGAGGAATGGCGCACCGAGTGGGTGCCCTCCTCCACGGCGATGTAGACGCTGTGCTCCGCGGCGGTGCCACCCAGCGACGGGACGCTGAGATAGGCGGACTCCCCCGTCGCGGCGACCAGGTGACGCAGCGATTCCATCGCCAGGGACACCAGCGACTCATGGCTGAGGGCCTGGGCACCCAGCTGGACGATCCGCATGCCCGGCCGATAACCGGCCTCGGGGTCCCGGCGGACGAAGCCGCTGGACTCCAGCGTGCGCAGCAGCCGCAACGACGTCGAGGCGGAGAGCCCCGTCTCGCGTGCTGCCTCCGCCAGGGTGATGTACCCGGCGTCGCACACGGAGCCGAGGAGCTGCAGCGCCCGTTCCACCGTTCGCGTGGACGGTTCGGCCATGGTTCCTCCTGCATCGGCGGTTTGTGGCGGTGGATCCGCAGAGCGACCCACCTTGCCACCAGCCAAAATTTGCGTTTCACTTATTGAAACGTGAATTGCACCACTTGGCAAGCCTCGCTGATCGCGGGGCATCCACCGAAAGGACAGACCATGGCAGAGACCATCTCCCTGAGCCCCGCACCACTGGCACCGCACGACGTCGTGCGCGTGGCCCGCCACGATGCCCGCGTCGAGATCTCCGAGGAGTCGATGCGCGCCATGGCAGAATCCCGTGCCGTCATCGACGCCCTAGTCACCGATACCCGCCCGCACTACGGCGTCTCCACCGGCTTCGGCGCGCTAGCCACCAAGCAGATCCCCATCGAGCTGCGCGCGCAGCTGCAGCGTTCGCTGATCCGCTCCCACGCCGCCTCCTCCGGTGCGGAGGTCGACCGCGAGATCGTCCGCGGGCTGATGCTCAACCGCCTGCACACCATGACCACCGGCCGCACCGGGGTCCGCCCCGAGGTCGCCGCCGCCTACGCCGCGGTCCTCAACGCCGGGATCACCCCGGTCGTGGGCGAATACGGGTCCCTCGGCTGCTCGGGCGATCTGGCCCCGCTCTCGCACTGCGCCCTGGCCGTCATGGGCGAAGGCAAGGTCCGCGCCGCCGCGGGCGAGCTCGTCGACGCCGCCGAGGCCCTCGCCGCCGCGGGCATCGAGCCCGTCGTCCTCGCCGAAAAGGAAGGCCTGGCGCTGATCAACGGCACCGACGGCATGCTGGGCATGCTGCTCATGGCCGCCGAGGACCTGCACCGTCTGGTCGCCACCGCCGACCTGTCGGCAGCCATGAGCATCGAGGGCCTGTTGGGCACCGACGACGTGTTCGCTCCCGATCTGCACGCACTGCGCCCGCACCCGGGCCAGATTGCCTCGGCGGCGAACATGCGCGCCGTCCTCGCCGGTTCCGCGCTCATCGCCGAGCAGAAGGAGGGTTCGCACGCCTTCACCCGCGTGCAGGACGCCTACTCGCTGCGTTGCGCCCCGCAGGTCCACGGCGCAGTGCGCGCCACCTTGGACCACGCCGAGTCCGTCGCCGCATTGGAACTCGCTTCGGCGATCGACAACCCCGTGGTCACCACCGACGGCCGCGTCGAATCCAACGGCAACTTCCACGGCGCCCCGGTCGGCTACGTGCTGGACTTCCTGGCCATCGCCGTCGCCGACCTGGCCTCCATCTCCGAACGCCGCACCGACCGCTTCCTGGACAAGTCCCGCAGCCACGGCCTGAACGCCTTTCTCGCCGATGACCCGGGAGTGGATTCGGGCCACATGATCGCCCAGTACACCCAGGCCGGCATCGTCTCCGAACTCAAGCGCCTGGCCGTCCCCGCCTCGGTCGACTCGATCCCCAGCTCGGCCATGCAGGAGGACCATGTCTCCATGGGCTGGGCCGCCGGGCTGAAGCTGCGCCGGTCCATCGACGGATTGCAGCGGGTACTGGCCGTGGAGCTGCTCACCAGCGCCCGCGCCCTGGACATGCGCGACGGCGGACTGGCCACCGGCAAGTCCTCCCCCATCGTCACCGCGGTGCGCCGGGCCATCCGCCGCGTCGTCGAGGGCCCGGGCACCGACCGGTACCTGGCGCCCGAGATCGAAGCGGTCCACACCCTGGTCGCCGACGGAACCATTCTCGCCGCAGCCAACGAGGCGGCCGCCGCCCCGCTACAGTAGGCGCCAGCACCCCACCACGTCAGGACACCAGCATGAATTCCCCAGCATCGGCCCACCTCATCCGCTTCGCCGACCTCACCCCACAGCGTTGGCGCAACGGCGGAGGGAGCACCGTGGAGATCGCCCGCTCCAGCACGACGGCGGATCCCGGCTCCGCGGGCGACTCCGCCTCCGGGCCGGGCTGGGACTGGCGGATCAGCGTTGCCGACGTCGCGCAGGAGGGGCCCTTCTCTTCCTTTGCGGACTGTGAACGGATCCTGACGGTCATCGACGGTGAGTTCATGTTGCTCACCGTGGACGGGATCGAGCAGGGCCTGCAGAAGTACCGTCCGTTCCGCTTCAACGGTGGCGCCGAGGCCAGCGCCACCCTGCCGGAGGGGCCCATCCGGGACCTGAACCTGATCACCGGTCCGGGATTCCGTGGTCATGTAGTGATTGTCGAGATGTCCAAGAAACGCCCCCACCCGGTCTTCGGCGGCCAGCATGCCGTGCTCCTGCACGGCAACGCGGTGGCCACCCCCGCGCCCGGTGAAACCGAGGGCTCCGCCCTGCAACAGCTGGATACCGTGGTCGGCAACGACGAAGCGCCGCCGGAGGTATCGGGTCGTGGGTACCTCGCAGTGGTTTCGGTCGACCCGGCCTGATCCGGGCTACGCCCCGGCGGGCGGGACAGCCCCTGGCCGCTCCCGGGCTGGAGGCCGTGGGCGCGTATCCACTGTGAGGATCGCTTCCTCGCAGGGCCTCCCCTGGTCCAACACTGTTGGTCGGGCGCGGTGCCCGCCGCCGTCTAGTTTGGCGCCACCCGCGAGAGGCCCCATCAGCGGGGTTGCCAGCTCTTGCGCCGCGGTGGCCTATCCCGACCCCATCATGGGCAGCTTCTCGTCACCGGCAGTGCTGATGACGCCGTAAACGGGATGGTCGTGCTAGGGAGGCGGCGACGGTGGAAGGGATCGAACAACCCCTTGCTCCGTCGCCGGGGCACACCGTGGAGCGATAGCCGTTTAAGGCGGAAAATTCGGGGCGGCCCGCCGGCGACTTCCCCTCCGCCCCGCGCGTCGGGATCACGTCAATCCAGTCATCCGTCGGAAGACGATCGCGCGGGGCCATCATGCCCGGAGCTACTCGGAAGGGCCGACCCCAATGACATCCAGGTCGTGACCGATGACCAACTGGCCGTCGAACCCTTCGCCGGAACCTGCCCAGACCTCATCTGGCCGGTTTCCCGGCACGAGGTGCGAAAGCACTAGGGTCTTGACGCCAGCTTCCTGCGCGACCTTCCCGACATCCTCGATCAAGGTGTGCGACCGGATGAGGTGTTGGTAGAGGCCTTCCTGGGCTTCATCACGCGGTGCGGGGAAGAGGGACTCGGGCCAGGATTTGTCGATTACTTCGTGGACCAACACATCAGCCCCTTGGGCCAGGGTGACGATATTCGGCGTCAAACCGGTGTCCCCGGAAAACACCACCGATCCATCTGCGGTATCGAAGCGGAACGCCAATGCCGGGAAGACCGGCGCATGGTCGACAAGGATTGCCGAGACTCGAATGTGGTCGTCTTCGAAAAAGACGAATGGTTCCATGACCGGGCATGGCTCCGAATTGGGGTTCTTCATGTATTTCTCGGGTACTGGAACGTCGAAGGCCTCCCACAGGTCCTCCGGCGGCGGCTTGCCGTTGTCAAACAGCCGATCATTGAAGTCTGCAGCGAAGGCCTGCACCAGCAGGTCAGTCATTTCCTTCGTCCCGGGAGTTGGGTTCCTCGGTTTGACCGGGGTGGGGGCTTTTCCTTCGCCAAAGGGCTCGGGGACCTGGCCACGGTTTCCCGGGCCCCAAATCGGGATCTTCTTGACTGACTGCAGACCGTTGTAGAGGCCCTCAGACAAAATGTTGTTCAAATCTACGACATGGTCCGAATGGAGATGGGTCAGGAAGATTCCCGCCAGGGCATCCAAGGGGCCTTCCATATCCGTATCGAAATTAGCCCCCAACTTGGCCCTGCGTAACTGGCCCATCACGCCGTGGCCGGCATCGATGACATAGTATCGATCGCCCACTACCAACGCCGAGGAAATTCCTTCTCGGGTTCCACCGGGCCAGTACGGCGGCCCACCGGAAGTTCCCAGGAGGACAAGCTTTGTTCGGTGATTGCCCAGAGGATCGGGCCCGAACTTTCGTTCAGTGCCCGGCAAGGCGCCTGTCGCTTGCTGTACTTCACTTGAACACGCGGTGAGCCCCAGGGCAGCAGCCCCCAAACCGAGGCTGGCAAGCACTGTTCTCCGCCCGGTTCCTGCCGGGTCGGCACTACCTGGAACATCGCACATACGGATCCTTTACATCGCGAGGAGAACTGCAAATACCCTCGGTGGCCCCGGTGACACAGCACTGAGTCGCGAGGCCCTTCCCGGGTTGCGGTGCCAAATTGCTCGAACCTCAGCGTTGCAGTTCACATATGGGTGGATGGGGTGGCGGGAACATATGGCGGAAAAGTACAAAGGGATGGCGCACCACTGACAATTGCCCCTCCGGCCGGATGGCCGATGGCGAGCCATGGAGAAGCCGTCGGCGCCGAGGTCGGAAAACGATCGTGGGCACGACCCTGCGACCCGGAGTCCGGGCAAGAGGCGGGGGCTAGCTGTACTCAGTCAGTTCCTGGTCGTCGCCCATGACAGGTGACCGGAGTATCCGGCCAGCGGCCGTGTCCTGCCGCAGTTGCAGGGGTGTGACGCCGAAATGTTCTTTGAAAACACGGGCGAAATACGACTGGGAGGCGAAGCCCAGCTCGGCTGCCAGCCGACCCATCGATATCGGTGTACCTGGATCGATCAGGATCTTGCGGGCCAGCTGGAGCCGACGGTCACGAACAAAGTGACTGAGCGATGTACCGTCCTGGGCAAAGACCCGGGAGAGCTGTCGCTCGCTGATTCCAACTGCGGCTGCTATTTCTCCGGCAGAGAGCTGGGGGTCCCTCAGCTGTCGGTCAATATATGACATGGCCACGGCCAGGTGGCCGGTTCCAGCGTCGGGATTCTCTCCGGAGATCAAGAGGCGCAGCAGATCCATTGCCGATTGTTCAACCCGGTCAACATTGATATCGGGGTTCCCGATAGTGGCCATGATGAGTTTGGCCAGGGCATTTGCAGGCTGATTCGTCGCCCCGAGACGGTTGAAGTCGAAGATCTGCGGTTTTGTCAGTTGCTTGCCGCCGGAGAGTTCTTTGAAGTCGTCCCGTGGGATGGTCAGGACCAGTTCTTGCAACCCCTGGGAGAATCCACGCATGAATGGAAGGTCAGCGTCATACATGATTGCCTGGCCGGGCTTGAGGTTCGCGTTGCCCCCTCGGTGGTAGAAGAACGCCTCGCCCTCGAGGGCGAAGAAGATGGCGACGACGTCGGTGGGATTATGCCTAATGAAGTTCGCGGAACGCTCAACAACCTGGGCGCTGCCCTTGACTCGTGCGAACCGGAGGGCGGGAAAGTATAGATTGACCTCGGTGGCCTCCAACGGGGCTTCGTCCAAGGTCCGGATGTCCAGTGAAATGAGGGCCTTGGCGTTGTGGTGTTCCCATTGTTCAAGCCGGTTGGTGGTGGGGAGATGGCGAGTCGAGAAGCGCAGTTCCTTGGCCGGTCGGCTGGGAACCCCGCCGGTTCGGGAGGCGGAAAGATCCTCTTGCTCAGCCATAATCTCTAGAGTGTACATTCGTTCAAGGGCCTCAATCGCGCTGGGTGTTCCGTCAATTTGAGGCCGGTCATATCGGTGCTAGGAATCCTGGCCATCGGGCACGCATTCCTGCCATGCGGGCGTATGCGTATCCCCTGGGGTTCCTTGACCCGGCACAGCTCGCATCGAAACTGGAGATGCCGGCGCTGGTGGACCCGGCCGTTTTTGAGTGCGGCGGCTGCCTTCTCGTCACACGACACCATCACCCGTCGAAGAAACCCGATATTTGTCGTCCGGATCAGGCTTTGCCATTCGTAGACGTCGGGTATGACCTGGAACAACAGCCCGGTGCCGCCGGTACCCATCGGCCGACAGCCCCGCCGCCCACGTGAGGCGACGAGGCCGCTGGCCAGGAAGCGCGTTGCCCGTCATTGAGGAACGCTGGCGACCCGCTCACGGCTCTGCCGGGAACTGTCGACACGGCGGTGAACCCAGTGCGCCCGTTCTCCTGAATTTTTCCCTGCCGGTTCCCGGTACACGCACTGGCGGCTGGGGCAGCCGACCTTTTGTATTGATGAACCAGGCCTCGGCCTGAGCCCTCGACGTTGGGAAATCATGACATGACAGGGCCCCAGCGATTCGCTCGGGCCCTGTCAGTCATCGCGGCAACCAGGAATGACTCATCTCGTCGCTAGAGCCAAGGAATCGACGCTTTCCGCCCGGACTGCAGGGAACACGCCGTAGAGGAAAGACTCCAGCGCTTGCGTGTCATCCAGGGGGAATACCCCGGCCACGTACTGATCCGGACGCACCACCACCACACAACCCTGCCGGGAAACCGAGCGTTCATCGAAGATATCGTGATCCTCGAGTGTTCCGAAGGCATTTTCCATATCGGTCAGTTCGAAGTGTCCTCGCTTAGGCTTGAACACCGACGGAACGGCTGACATGTCGAAATCAGCATGGACTTGCTGATGAATCAACTTCGTGTCGAAAAGGTCGGGAAGCAGTGTTGCCTCTGCCCAACTTGCCCAGTCCCGCAGCACCTCGGAATCACGCGGAGCCGCCTCGTCGGCGAACACATAGACCCGCCACCGACCATCAGCAGCATGGTGGTGCCCCAGGTGAGTTTCGATCAAGTCACAGACCCGGCCCACAGGCGCCGACCTGAAACGCCGCCCCAACGGGAACCCCGCCGCCAGTTCCTGGTGCTGCCGGTCTGCGGTGATCATGGATTCGTCGTACTCGGTGAGGTAGCCGGCATTGAACTCTGAAGTCTGCGTGTAGAACTTCTCGAGTTCCTGCGGGTCTTGGAACTGGTCATTCGACTGGGCCATGAGTGAGGACCACTGTTTGTCGAAATCAATAAGCCGCTGAGCGATATCCTGGCGCTCGTCGGCGTAGGTGCGCAGCAGTCCCTTGGGGCTGTTGCCGGAGAGCACATGGCCCAGCTTCCAACCAAGATTGAACCCATCCTGCATGGAGACGTTCATCCCTTGGCCTGCTTGCGCCGAGTGCGTATGGCAGGCGTCGCCAGCGATGAAAATGCGGGGATCGCTGCTGGTGGTCTTGTCTGAGGCCCGGTCGTCGAAGTGGTCCGAGATGCGGTGACTCACCTCGTAGATGGAGCTCCAGACGATATTCTTCACGTCAAGCTTGTAGGGGTGCATGATCTCAGCGGCTTGGGCGATTACTTCTTCAGGCGGTGTCTGCCGGATGCTACCCCCATTTCCTTCCGGGACTTCTCCGAGGTTCACGTAAAGGCGGAAGAGGAACCCGCCCTCACGAGGGATGAGAAGAATGGAACGGCCATTGCTGGATTTGATGGTGCTTTTCTTCCGAACGTCAGGGAAGTCGGTATCGGCGTGAACGTCCATGACCCCCCACGCCTGATTCGCCTGGTCTCCGCGAAGTCGGTACCCCAACGATTTGCGAACATTGCTGCGTGCACCATCCGCGCCCACCACATACTTAGTCCGAACCTGAAGCTCCTGGCCTTCGTCGGGACCTGCGGACCGGCGGAGGGTCACCGTGACCGGATAGTCGTTGCCCTCGTCTTCCGAGACAGCAAGGTCGACGAACTCATACCCGTAGTCCGGCTCCATCCGGGTCGGCGCATTCTTCATGAAGCGATTGAAATGATCAACGATGCGCACTTGGGTGATCAGCATCATGGGCCATTCGCTGAGTTCCGGCGCCAATTCGCGGACACTGCTATCCCGGACGATTTCACTGGGGTTGTCAGGGTTTGGCTTCCAGAACGCCATGTCTGTAATGGTGTGGGCCTCCGCGGCAATTTCGTGCGCAAACCCAAACGCTTGAAAGGTCTCCATGGTTCGGGAGTGCACGCCATCGGCATTCGCCAGTTCCAGGCGGTGGCCGCGTTTTTCGATCATGCGTGTGTTGATGTCCGGGAATTGGGAAAGCTGCGCAGCGGCAATGGAACCGGCTGGTCCACAACCCACGATGAGAACGTCCATGGTCTCTGGCAGGTCCGCGGGGCGATCGACCCCGACCCCCTGAACAGGCTTGGTCATCGGGTCGCCGGTTTCATAGCCTGAAACGTGAAATTGCATGTCAATCCTCCTGCTTAGATGTCTTCACTGCATTTTCTTCAGTGTTGCAGCTCACATTGATGTCTTCCGTGTGGGGGGAAAACTAGGCGGAATAGTGCAAAAAGGTGGCGGGCAAGTGACAAAGCGCTACGGCCGGAATGCCCGGCGGCGAGCCTCTGAGGAGACCTCGGGCGCTACCTTCCACTGCGGACGTCTGCGTTGGCGGGTCTGCCGGTTGCCCCCGGAATCCGACATTCCTCTCGCTATAGGCAATGAGCGTCCCGCTGGCCCAACGGCACGATCCCATCTGCAGGAAGCAGAGGCTAGACAGACCACGAAGAGCCCGCCATAGGGCGGTCGAAATGGCGATACAAGCCATCGTGCACCGGCCAGGAGAGGAGCACTGAGAAGTCCCCACGCGGATTTTGAACTGAGGCCATCCCCGCTCCTAGCCCTCTTGGAGGTTGTCCGGACGCTGGCCGGCCCCCGACGCGGCGGGCACCACAGAAGATCGCCATACGGTGTCGACAGTTGGCCGATGCCCAGGCGAGCGGAGCGATTCCTGGCGCGGGCCACTTCGGACATTCAATGCAAGCGTCATCCGATACCGACATTCACGCCAACTGCCGAAGGATGGCCGAATATCCACCAACGCGGGACACGTTGCATCGACGCATCGCCGGGACCAATCTGGTCGTTGCAGTAGCGCTGCCGGCCCTCTGCACGGCATCCGAGAACGGAATCCATCAGCGTGGGTTCCCTCCCCCTGGACCGAGCAGGGGCCACCTTTAGCGAGTCCCAGGGTCTCCGCAGGGTCTGACCCGAAAGCTATTGCCGCGGTCGACACCCACAGTGACGGTATCGAACTGACTGAACCCGCTCATCCACGCCCGCGGAATCGGTTCCACAGAACGGGAACTGACTCCCGAAGGCGCCACCGGGACCCCTGCATCCGCATTTGTGCCACTCGTTCTTCCGCGCGAAGTTCCGGACTCTTATGAAACCTTCTATTCCGGCGACTTCCGAGGGGAAAGGCATGGGTCACCTACTCGTGGAAGACCGGTGCTGGCGCTCTGTCGGTCGACGTGCCCGAAGGCAGCGCGTCCAGGCTGCCGATAGTGCCTATGAAGACAACGCGAAAAGGTGAGTCCCAAGATTGCATCCCATGGGATGGGTGCACGTTGACTGACTCTCGACTGTTCGTGGAGAGGCGGTCAGCGGCGCCGGGCTATGGCTGGGCGGGCGGGGACTCCGGGTCGACAAAGGCGACCTTCATGAGGGCTTCCATGCCCTGGACCAGGGCACGGAGGTCATCGATCTCCAGCCGCGAGATGGCCGACCGGCGGAAACCGTCGACCTCCTTCATCAGGGAGTGGAAGATCTCCCTCCCGCGGTCGGTGGCCACCAGCCGGCGTGCCCGGCGGTCCCGTTCGTCGGGCACGCGGTCGACGACACCGTGACCGACCAAACGGTCTACGATCCCCGAGACCGTGGCCAGGGATACCTGCAAGACCTCGGCGATGCGTTGGGCCGTCGTGTCGCCGCTTCCGGTGATGACCACGACGAGGGCCTTGAGTTGTTGGACCGTCAGGGGCAGGGACATCAGCGCCTCCATGGAGGCGTCGATCCTCATCCGTTCCGTCTCGGCTTCCAGCGCCTCGATGCGGGCCATGAGTGCTGCGCGCTCCTCCATCGGGTTCTACTCCTTCGCCCCGAGGGGATCTGTTCCAGTCAATGCTTAGCCACAAGCTATCCTTAATACCGACAGCCTACCGCTGCCCCATTCTAGTTGCCTGCCGAAGGATCCCCCGTGCACCATCTCGCGCGACTCAGTCTTGCCAACCGTGCGGTTGTCGCCCTCCTCACGCTCATCATTGCCGTCGCCGGGCTGGTCTCCATGACCACCTTGAAGCAGGAGCTGATCCCGCCGATCAGCATTCCGCAGACCACGATCCTGACCACCGCCGTCGGTTCGAGCCCCGAGCTGATCGACCAGCAGATCAGCCTGCCCCTGTCCCAGGCACTCAAGGGTGTCACCGGCGTGGAAACCGTGTCGGCGACATCTGCCCCGTCGGTATCGACGATCACTGTCTCCACCGAGTACGGACTGGACCAGGACAAGCTCGAGTCCAGCCTCCGCGAGGCCATCGACACGGTCTCCTCGACCCTCCCCGAGGGCTCGACCCCGGAGATCCTGGCGGGCAGCACCTCGGACATCCCGGTCGTGATGCTGACTGCTTCCTCCGACGCATCTCCGGAGAACCTCAGCCGGACGTTGGATTCCGCGGTCCTGCCCGAGATCCAGGGCATCGCCGGTGTTCGTGACGTCCAGCTCAGTGGCGAGACGAAACAGCGGATCACCATCACCCCTGACAACAAGAAGCTGGCAGCCGCGGGCTTGAGCGCCCAGAGCATCTCCTCGGCCCTGACGTCCAACGGCACCACGCTTCCCGCCGGAACCATCGTCGAGAACGACCAATCCGTTTCCGTCCAGGCCGGCGACCCGGTCACCTCCCTCAACGCCCTGAAATCCCTGCCCCTCCTACCGACGTCGGGTGGAGCCAGTGCAGGCGCAGGCGCCGGAGCCGGCGGATCCACAGGTGCCGGGAGTTCGGGGACTTCCGGGGCCAAGTCCCCCGGTGCCTCCGCCGGCGGTGGCCAGGGGGCTTCCGGCGGTGCCGGTGCAGCGCAGCAGGGCGCCCAGGCGCCGGCAGCCCCCGCGGCCCCGGCCTCCGGTCCGGTCAAGACCATCGGCGATGTCGCCACGGTGAAGCTGACCAACGAGAAGCAGACGTCCATCACGCGCACCAACGGCGTGCCCAGCCTTTCGGTGCAGGTCACCGCATTGCCGGATGCCGACGTCGTGTCGATTTCCCATGCGGTCAACGACAAGATCGACGGTTTCAAGGACGCCCTGGGCAAGGGCGGATCGATCACCCCGATCTTCGACCAGGCGCCATTCATCGAACAGTCGATCAACCACTTGGCCATTGAGGGCCTGCTCGGGCTGGTCTTCGCCGTCGTCGTCATCCTGGTCTTCCTGCTCTCTCTGCGGTCAACCCTGGTCACCGCGATCTCGATCCCGATTTCCGTGCTGGTGACGTTCATCGGGCTCAACCTCGGCGGATATTCACTGAACATGCTCACGCTGGGTGCGCTGACCATCGCGATCGGCCGCGTCGTGGACGACTCGATTGTGGTGATCGAGAACATCAAGCGGCACCTGGGCTACGGCGAGGAGAAGCGCCACGCCATCCTGACCGCCGTCAAGGAGGTCTCGGGCGCCATCACTGCCTCGACCCTGACCACCATCATGGTGTTCCTGCCGATCGCCCTGGTCGGGGACATGGTGGGCGAACTCTTCCGCCCCTTCGCGTTGACCGTGGCCATCGCGATGTTGTCCTCGCTGTTCGTCGCCCTGACCATCGTCCCGATCCTCGCGTTCTGGTTCATGCGCCAGCCCACCCACCAGGTCGACCCCGTCGAGGTACGGGCCGCCTCGGAGGACAAGGAGCGCAAGAGCTGGCTGCAGCGCGGCTACCTGCCGATCCTGCGCGGCACGCAACGCCACCCGGTGTGGACCCTGGTCGGCGCCGTGATGATCCTGGTGCTGACCGCAGGCATCCTGCCCCTGCTGAAGGTCGATTTCCTGGGCAGCACCGGACAGAACAGCCTGCAGGTGACCCAGGAGTTCGACTCCGGTGCGGATCTGAAGAAGATCAGCAGCACCGCGCAGGCCACCGAGGACGCCCTGCTCGACTCGAACGGCGTGGAGAGCGTCCTGCTCACCGCCGGCGTCGGCGGCGAGGGGTTGTCGGCCATGATGGGCGGCGGTGGCAGCACCGCCACGTACATGGTGAACACCGACCCGAAGGGCGACCAGACGGCCATCAGCGATGCCATCCAGGCCCGCCTCGCCAAACTTCCTGCCGGGGACAAGATCTCGGTGGGACAGGCCTCGGCCTACGGCGGCAGCACCGCAGACGTCATCATCAAGGCGCACGACGACAAGTCGGCCCTGACGGATGCCTCCCAGAAGGTCCTCTCCGCCCTGAAGGACACCCCGCACGCCACCGACATCACCAGTGACCTGGCAGCGGACCAGCCCACCATCCAGATCAACGTCGACCGCAAGAAGGCGGCGCAGGCCGGGCTGACCGAGATGCAGGTTTCGGGGCTCGTGGCCTCGGCTGCGAACCCGCAGGCGGTCGACAGCATCCGGATCGACGACAAGGACCTGTCGGTCTACGTCGACAGCGGCACCTCTGTTGCCTCCATGAAGGAGCTGAAGGACTTCGCTGTCCCGACGGCCGCCGGGATGAAGAAGCTCTCCGATCTGGCCACCATCGAGCGGGCCAGCGTCCCCTCCTCGGTCACCCGCCAGGGTGGCCAGTTGGTTGCCACGGTGTCGCTGACCCCGGACGACGGTGAACTCGGTGCAGTGACCAGTGCGGTCCAGGAAAAGCTGGACGGCATCGACCTGCCCGCCGGGGTTTCGGTTGAACTCGGTGGTGTCAGCACGCAGCAGACCGACTCCTTCAAGCAGCTGGGGCTGGCGATGCTGGTCGCCATCGCGATCGTGTACCTGCTGATGGTGGCCGAGTTCCGCTCGCTCATCCAGCCGCTGATCCTGCTGGTCTCCATCCCGTTCGCGGCCACTGGCGCCATCCTGCTGATGCTCATCTCCGGCAAGCCCATGGGGGTGGCCTCGCTGATCGGCCTGCTGATGCTGATCGGGATCGTGGTCACCAATGCCATTGTGCTGATCGACCTGGTCAATCAATACCGCAGACAGGGCCAGAGCGTGCAGGAGGCGGTCATGAACGGGGCCAGGCAACGTCTGCGCCCGATCCTGATGACCGCGCTGGCAACGATCTTCGCGCTGACCCCAATGGCGCTCGGTGTCACCGGTTCCAGCGGGTTCATCTCGCAGGACCTGGCGATCGTGGTCATCGGCGGGCTGGTCTCCTCGACGGCCCTGACGCTGATCCTGGTTCCGGTGCTGTACCGGTTGGTGGAAGGCCGCAAGGAAAAGCGTGAACAGCGCAAGGCGTCCCGAAACGCCGGGCATGGCGCACACGCCGCACCGGTGGAGCCTGACTTGCCGCCGCACACGGCGACGAACGCGTAGCCACTCCCCCGGCGAAGGGCCGATCCGCAGCAGCGGATCGGCCCTTCGTGCGTGGGTGACGAATACAGCGAAGCGTCGGCCCTCGGCACTACCGACGCACGCCTTGGCGTACAACATGTTGTCCGCGAAAGGATGTGTCCTGAAAACGGTGGGCTACTCGGCATCAAGGGCCAACTATGCTGCGACGCTGGACTCCGTGGTCGATGATCTCGAAGAAGTGGTCATCACCCGCGCGGGCCACGAGCCGGTCGTCATGGTCGCCCCATCCGCAGACGATTCCCTCGTGGAAACCGCGCACTTGCTACGCAGTCCCGCGAGCGCCCGCCGGCTCATGGATTCCATCGAGCAGCTGGAATCGGGGCGGGGAACCACCCATGCCCTTCCGGACGTCGGATAGCCGTGCTGATCTGGTCCGACACCGCGTGGGTCGACTACGTGACGTGGCAGACCGAGGACCGTCGAGTACTCACAAGGATCAACCCGCTCATCCAGGACGTGCAACGCCACGGGAACCAGGGCACCGGAAAACCGGAGCCCCTGAAGCACGCTCTGCATGGTTACGGGTCGCGGCGGATCGATCAAGAGCACCGGCTGGTCTACCGCGTCGACGGTCACGACCTTCTCATCGCCGCCTACAAGTACCACTACTGACGCGTGTCACGCGACAGTGGCCTCGGCGTTGGTGAGGGCGCGGGCCCCGGACCGGAGGTTACCGGGCCGCGACGAACGCCTGCACGCAGGCCTCGATGTCCTCCGCCGAGTGGGCTGCGGAGAGCTGGACGCGGATCCGGGCTGCATCGCGGGGAACCACCGGGAAGCTGAACGCCGTGACGTAGACGCCATGTTCGAGCATCGCATCGGCAACTGTCGCCGCCATGGCAGCATCACCGAACATGACCGGGATGATGGCGTGTTCGCCGTCGAGCAGCTCGAAGCCTTCGTCGGTCATCCGGCGACGGAACAGTGCCGCGTTCTCGAACAGCTTCGTGCGCAGTTCCCCGGATTCGACGACCAGTTCCAGCGCCTTCAGCGTGGCCGCGACGATGGCGGGGGCCAGCGAGTTGGAGAACAGGTAGGGACGGGCTTTCTGCCGCAGCAGCGCCACGATCTCGGAGCGCCCCGAGACGTAGCCGCCGGAGGCACCGCCCAGGGCCTTGCCGAACGTCCCGGTGTAGATGTCCACCCGGTCCGAGACGCCCGCGTGCTCGGGGGTGCCGGCACCGGTGGCTCCCATGAAGCCGACGGCGTGGGAGTCGTCGACCATGACCAGGGCGCCGAATTCATCGGCCAGATCGCAGATGGCTGCGAGCGGGGCGAGGTAGCCGTCCATGGAGAAGACCCCATCGGTGACGATGATCGACCGACGCGGCCCACCGCCGTCGTTCATGTCCCGTGCCGCGGTGAGTTGCGCCCGCAGGTCCTCCATGTCCTGGTTGGCGTAGCGGAAGCGCTGGGCCTTGGACAGGCGGATGCCATCGATGATGGAGGCGTGGTTCAGCGCGTCGGAGATGATCGCGTCCTCGGGGCCGAAGAGCGATTCGAAGACACCGCCGTTGGCGTCGAAGCAGCTGGAGAACAGGATGGTGTCCTCGGTGCCCAGGAACCCGGAGACGCGCGCCTCCAGCTCCAGATGCAGGTCCTGGGTGCCGCAGATGAAGCGCACCGAGGCCATGCCGAAGCCGCGTTCGTCCAGGGCGGTCTTCGCGGCCTCGATCAGGCGCGGGTCATCGGCCAGGCCCAGATAGTTGTTGGCGCAGAAGTTCAGCACGTCACGTGCCGGTTGCCCGAGGGCGCCGGCGGCGATGTGGCTGGACTGGGCGGAGTCGATGCGGCGTTCGTGTTTGAACGTGCCGGCATCCGTGATCGCTGCCAGATCGGCGGTGAGCTGGTCCTTCAGGGTGGAGTACATGGTGATGCCTTTCGGGCCTGCAGTTAGTTGAAGACGGTCCAGTCCAGGACGACCTTGCCGCCCTGTCCGGCGCGGGCGGCCTCGAAGCCGGCTTCCCATTCGGTGGCCGGCAGCCGGTCGGTGACGATGGAGGAGATGCGGTCGCGCAGCTGCGCGTTGGAGGCGAGCATGGCCGACATGGCGTACCAGGTCTCGTACATTTCCCGGCCGTAGATGCCCTTGAGCGTGAGCATGTGCGTGACGACCTTGCCCCAGTTGATGTCGATCGGCGTGCTCGGCAACCCCAGCATGGCGATCTTTCCGCCGTGGTTCATGTTGTCGATCATTTCCGGCAGGGCGGAGGCGTGCCCCGACATCTCCAGTCCAATGTCGAAGCCCTCGACCATGCCCATTTCGCGTTGGGATTCACGAATGCGCGAGGCCGAGACGTCGATGGCCAGGTCCACGCCCATGGTGCGGGCGAGCTCCAGGCGCGGCGCCGAGACGTCGGTGATGACGATCTTGCGGGCCCCGGCATGGCGGGCGACCTCTGCGGCCATCAACCCGATGGGTCCGGCGCCGGTGATCAGCACGTCCTCCCCGACCAGCGGGTAGGCCAGCGCCGTGTGCACTGCGTTGCCGAACGGGTCGAAGATGGCCCCCAGTTCAGGGGTGATGGTCTCGTCGCGGTGGACCCAGACGTTGGTTTCGGGGATGACGACGTATTCGGCGAACGCCCCGTCGCGCTGGACTCCGACGGAGACGGTGTTGATGCACATCTGGCGTCGCCCGGCGCGGCAGTTGCGGCACATGCCGCACACCACGTGGCCCTCGCCGGAGACCCGGTCGCCGATGGCGACGTGGGTGGCCAGTTCGCCGACCTCGACGACCTCGCCGTAGAACTCGTGCCCGGGAACCAGCGGTGCGTTGATCATGGCCTGCGCGGCGTCGTCGTACGCGAGGATGTGCAGGTCGGTGCCGCAGATGCCGGCGGTCATGACCCGGATCTTGACCTCGTGCGGGCCGGTCACCGGCTCGGGGCGGTCGACCAGTTTGAGTCCGGCGTGGGGGCCGGATTTGTACAGTGCCTTCATGGGTTCCTCTGCTGGGCTGCGGGCGGGCGGCAGCGCTCGCCGCGTCTGCACCCAGTCTGGCACCGCTGGGCCCCCATTAACAGTTTAGATGATGCACGAGTATCTCAAGCGACGATTTAGGATGGACTAATGGAAGTCCACCAGTTGCAGATCCTGCGCGAACTCGGCGACCTCGGCAGCGTGCGGGCGGTCGCCGAGGCGATGTTCGTGACGCCGTCGGCGGTCTCGCAGCAGCTGGCCCTGCTCCAGCGCGGGGTCGACGTTCCACTGACCCGCAAGGAGGGCAGGACCCTGGTGCTGACGGAGGCGGGGCGGATCCTGGCCGACGCCGGTGCCGCCGTCGTCGCCTCGCTCGCCGATGCGCGGGCGGCCATCGGCAACTACCAGAACGACGCCGATGCCCCGGTGACGCTCGCCGGTTTCCACTCGGTGGGCCAGTCCCTGTTCGCCCCGCTGTTGGCGCGGCTGAAGGAGGCGCACGGCCCACAGCCGTTGTTCTCCGACGAGGATGTGGCCCAGCATGACTTCCCGGCGTTGACCTCGCGCTACGACCTGGTCCTGGCCCACCGGATGGACCACACCCCTGCCTGGCCGGCGAACCAGGTCAGCGTGGTGCCGTTGGCCCACGAGCCCCTGGATATCGCCGTTTCGGCAGGACATCGGCTGGCCGGTCACCGGGCGGTCGGCCCGGAGGACCTGAGGGGCGAGCGCTGGGCCATCAGCCGCGAGGGCTACTCCCCCGCCGACATCCTGGGGGCCATTTCGGCGGTGTCCGGCGGGGCTCCGGACATCATCCACCGGATCAACGACTACGCCACCGTCGCCGAGCTGGTCGGCACCGGCAACGTGCTGGGCATCATCCCGCGGTACACGGCCGGGGCCCTGGTGGGCCCCGGCGTCGTGCTCCTGCCGCTGG
The DNA here is from genome assembly GCF_039526245.1 of Arthrobacter rhombi. Classification (NCBI taxonomy): domain Bacteria; kingdom Bacillati; phylum Actinomycetota; class Actinomycetes; order Micrococcales; family Micrococcaceae; genus Arthrobacter; species Arthrobacter rhombi. The sequence goes on along the minus strand of NZ_BAAAIV010000015.1, from coordinate 53,246 downwards.
AGGGGGTGGCCAATCGGCGCCGCATCGACCTGCTGGCGCGGCCGGAGTCGATGCGCCGGGTCTCCGTGCAACGCGTTGCCGGAGCCCTGCGCGACACGATGGCCGAACTGGCGGCCGAGGGCTAGTCCTCGCCCTCGGCGGCGGCTGCCTTTTCCGCGTCCTTCTCGGCGCGCAAGGCCTCGGACTCGGACTCCTCCTCGGCCTTTTCCTGGTGGATGACCTCGGCCAGGAGCTTTTCCATTTCCTTGGCCACGCCGGCGGCGGAGGCCGGGTTCTGGCCGGTCACGAGGCGTTCGTCCACCTGGACCTTCTCCTCGAAGACGTCGGCCTGGACGTGCGTTGCGCCCTGTTCCTCGAGCTTGTCGGCCAGGAAGAAGGGGATGACCTTGTCCTTGCCGGCGGCCACTTCCTCGTCGTTGGTGAACGCTGCGACCTTGCGTCCCTCGACCAGGCGGAAGCCGTTGGAGAGTTCCACGTTCACCAGCCCCGCGGGGCCGTGGCAGACCGCGCCGACGACACCGCCGGAGTCGTAGACGCTGCCCACGAGCTTTTGCAGGCCTTCGCTGTCGGGGAAGTCCCACATGGTTCCGTGTCCGCCGACCAGGAAGACGGCGTCGTACTGGTCCGGGTTGACCACGTCGACGCGGGCCGTGTTGTAGAGCCCGGCACGGGTGGTCTCATCTTCGGTGAAGGACACCTGGATGGGGTCCTCGGTGTCCACGGTGTCGCGTGGGGGCTGACCGCCCTGGATGGAGGCGAAGTCCACGAAGTGCCCGGAGTCCTTGAACACCTTCCACGGGTGTGCTGCTTCGGCTACGTTGTAGCCGGTTGCCTCGTCGCCGATCTTGTCGACGCTGGTCAGTACCATCAGGATCTTCTTCACGAATTATTCCTTTCGTAGGTACGTTTCAGCCTAGAACAAACGGCCGTCCTCTGCACGGCGGGTTCTCACGGAGCGAGTTCACGCAGCCCGTGCACCCCCGCGTCGTGCAGTGGATCCCCCGGCGGAAGCTGGGCCATCAGCACCGCATAGTGGACCGCCCAACCGCGGGCGCGGAGCCAGGTGTCGTCGTCGTACCGCAGTTCTGCGCGGAAGGCCTCGCGCCCGGCTGCCGAGAAGTGGAGCCACGCCACGGCCAGGTCGCTCGCTGGGTCTCCTGCTGTGATGTCACCGAAGTCGACGACGGCGGAAATCCGTGCCGGCCCCTTCCCCTGCTCCACGATGATGTTGTGCGGATGCGGGTCACCGTGCAGCCACACCGGCGGCCCCTGATAGAGCAGCGCGTCGGCGCCTTCGCGGAAGATCTCCTGCCAGGGCCCTTCCACGGGCATGCCGGCTGCGGCGAGGCGCCCGGTGAAGGCCGTGCCCCGAGTAGCCAAGGGGACGCCGCGGACGGGGTTGCGCGGGGCATCGGCGGGGGCCGGCACGTGGAGGGAGCGCAGGAAGCGGCCGAGATCGGGGGCGTAGGCGTCCCGGTCTCCGGGCGGTCGCAGGGCCGCACTGTCACCGTCGAACCAGGGCACGATGGCCCAGTGGTAGGGATACCCCACGGCGGGCCTGCCACGGCGGGCCGCTGCCGGGATGGGCTGGGGTAGGCGGGGTGCCAGGAAGGGCAGCCAGCGCAGTTCGTTGAGGAGCAGCTGGTGGGCTGTTGCCCGACGTGGAAGCCGCAGAGCCACGTCGTCCCCGAGGCGGTAGACCACGTTGTCCCAGCCGTTGGCGGCGCGCTGCAGCCGCAGCCCGGCCAGGTCGGGGTGCTGGTCGGTGAGCAGGGACCGGACCAGGGCGTCGTCGATGTCCACATCATGCGCCGGGACCCCGGATCCCGCGGATGGGCTGTGCTGCTCACCGGTCATGGCTTCACGCTACAACCCCGAGACGCCGCAGGGCGGGCGGATCGTGTGATCCGCCCGCCCTGGGTAGGTTCCACGGCTAGTCACAGCCGCTGGAAACAGTGGTGGTTCAGCCCTGCACGCCGAGCTTCTCCAGCACGATCTCGCGGACCCGACCGGCGTCGGCCTGGCCGCGGGTGGCCTTCATGACCGGGCCGATCAGGGCACCGATGGCCTGGACCTTGCCGTCCTTGATCTTGGCGACGACGTCGGGCATGGAGGCCATGGCCTCGTCGATCGCGGCACCGAGCGCGGAATCATCGTTCACGACGGCGAGCGAGCGCTTCTCGACGATCTCCGACGGGGTTCCCTCGCCGGCGACGGCGAATTCGAGCACCTGGCGGGCGATCTTGTCGTTGATCTTCTTGGCCTCGATCAGCGAGTTCAGCTCGATGATCGTCGCCGGCGTCACGCCGAGGTCCAGCGGCTCGACGTCGGCGTTCTTCGCCAGACGGGAGATCTCGCCCATCCACCACTTGCGGGCCACTGCCGGGCTGGCGCCGGCGGCAATGGTCTCCTCGATGGCGTCCAGGAAACCGGCGTTGACGACGTCGCGGAATTCGGCGTCGGCGTATCCCCAGTCAGCCTGCAGGCGCTTGCGGCGCTCGGCCGGCGGCTCGGGCAGCTGGGCCCGCAGTTCCTCGACCCATTCGCGGGTGGTCACGATCGGCACCAGGTCCGGCTCGGGGAAGTAGCGGTAGTCATCGGCGTCGGACTTCGGGCGGCCCGAGGTCGTGGTCCGGGTGTCCTCGTGCCAGTGCCGCGTCTCCTGGACGACCTTGTTGCCCGCGTCCAGGACGGCTGCGTGGCGTTCGATCTCGAAACGCACTGCATGCTCGACGGCGCGCAGCGAGTTCACGTTCTTCGTTTCCGAACGGGTGCCCAGCGTCGTGGTGCCCTTGGGCATCAGCGAGACGTTGGCATCGCAGCGGACGTTGCCGCGTTCCATCTTGGCGTCCGAGACATCGAGGTTCTTCACGATCTCGCGGATTGCCGCCACGTAGGCCTTGGCCAGTTCGGGAGCGCGCTTGCCGGCACCGAGGATCGGCTTGGTGACGATCTCCACCAGCGGAACGCCGGCACGGTTGTAGTCCACCAGCGAGAAGTCGGCGCCCTGGATGCGGCCGGAAGTGCCCATGTGGGTCAGCTTTCCGGCGTCCTCCTCCATGTGGGCGCGCTCGATCTCCACACGGAAGACCTCCCCGTCGGAGAGCTCGATGTCCAGGTAGCCGTCGAAGGCGATCGGCTCGTCGTACTGCGAGGTCTGGAAGTTCTTCGGGGTGTCCGGGTAGAAGTAGTTCTTCCGGGCGAAGCGGCAATATTCGGCGATCTGGCAGTTCAGTGCCAAGCCGATCTTGATGGAGTACTCCACCGCCTTCTTGTTCACCACCGGAAGGACGCCGGGCAGGCCCAGATCCACGGGGGTGACGTTGGTGTTCGGGACGTCTCCGAAGGCATTCGGGGCGTCGGAGAACATCTTGGTGGCGGTGTTCAGCTCGACGTGGACCTCGAAGCCGAGGGCCGGGTCGTAGCGGTCCAGGGCCTCATCGAAGTCGACGAGTTCTTCCGTTGCGTGGGCCATCTCAGGCGACACCTTCCTTGGACGATTCGGCCAGTTCGGGGGCCTGGTTGATCAGCGGTCCGCCCCAGCGGTCCTCCAGCAGCTTCTCCAGCGCGGCGCCGGCCCGGTACAGGCGGGCGTCCTCGTGGGCGGGAGCCAGGAACTGGATGCCCACCGGCAGGTCCTCGGAGAGACCACCGGGGACGGTGATGCCCGGGATGCCTGCGAGGTTGGCGGGGATCGTGGCGACGTCGTTGAGGTACATCGCCAGCGGGTCATCCAGCTTCGACCCGAGTTCGAAGGCCACGACCGGGGAGGTCGGGGAGATCAGCACGTCGGCCTGCGCGAATGCTGCGTCGAAGTCACGCTGGATGAGCGTACGGACCTTCTGCGCCGAACCGTAGTAGGCGTCGTAGTACCCCGCGGAGAGCGCGTAGGTGCCCAGGATGATGCGGCGCTTGACCTCGTCGCCGAACCCGGCGGACCGGGTGGCGGCCATGACGCGTTCGATGGTCATCGGGCCGTCGGCCGGCAGCACGCGGTTGCCGTAGCGGACGCCGTCGAACTTGGCCAGGTTCGAGGAGACCTCGGAGGGCATGATCAGGTAGTAGGCACCCAGCGCGTACTCGAAGTTCGGGCAGGAGACCTCGACGATCTGCGCCCCGGCGCCGCGCAGCAGCTCCAGGGATTCATCGAAGCGTGCCTGGACACCGGCGTCGTATCCCTCGCCCTGCAGCTCGCGGATGACGCCGACGCGGACGCCGGTCAGGTCGCCGGTGGCGCCCTGTGCGGCGGCAGCCACCAGTTCCGGGACCGGACCGTCGATGGACGTGGAGTCCTTCGGGTCATGGCCACCGATGAGTTCGTGCAGCAGTGCCGAGTCGGCCACCGTGCGGGTCACCGGGCCGATCTGGTCCAGCGAGGAGGCCATGGCGATGGCACCGTAGCGCGAGACGCCGCCGTAGGTGGGCTTCACGCCGACCGTTCCGGTGACGGCGCCCGGCTGGCGGATGGATCCGCCGGTGTCGGTGCCCAGGGCCAGCGGGGCCTCGAAGGCCGCCACTGCCGCGGCGGAACCGCCGCCGGAGCCGCCGGGGATCCGGTCCAGGTTCCAGGGGTTGCGGGTGTTGCCGTAGGCCGAGTGCTCGGTGGAGGAGCCCATCGCGAATTCGTCGAGGTTGGTCTTGCCGAGCATGGGGAGCTTGGCGGCACGGATCTTCTCGATCACCGTGGCGTCGTAGGGGCTCATCCAGCCCTCGAGGAACTTGGAGCCGGCCGTGGTGGGCTGGCCCTTGGTGACGATGAGGTCCTTGATGGCGATGGGCACGCCGGCCAGCGGGTGCAGGGCCTCGGCCTCGGCGCCTCCGGCGGCGCGGATCGCGTCGACCTCCGCGGCGACGGCGAGCGCCTCCTCGGCGTTCAGGTGCAGGAAGGCGTGGACACCGCGGTCCCCGCCATCCACTGCAGCGATGCGGTCCAGGTGGGCCTGCACTGCCTGCGTGGAGGTGACGGAGCCGTCACGGAGCTTGGCGGCCAGTTCGGCCGCGGAGAGCTTGATGATCTCGTTCATGTCCTACTCCCCTTCCAGGATGGCCGGGACCTTGAAGCGGCCGTCTTCGGCGTCGGGCGCGTTCTGCAGGGCCTCTTCCTGGGTCAGGGTCTGCCCGACCACGTCCTCGCGCATCACGTTGACCAGCGGCAGCGGATGGCTGGTGGCCGGGACGTCGTCACCGGCGGCCTCGCTCACGGACTTGATCGCGTCGACGATGACACCGAGTTCGCCGGCCATTTTCTCCAGCTCGGTCTCGCTCATCTCCAGGTGGGCCAGTTGCGCCAAGTGGGCAACGTCCTCACGACTGATGGCAGGCATGTATCTCCCCGAATTCATGGGTGGTGGGTTTTCCCCACCAGTCTAGTTCAGGACCGGCAGGCGTTTGCCCTCCGGTTGCCGCTGACTCACAGCGGCAGGACGTAGACCTTGAGCAGGATGTCGGTATCCGGAACGAACCAGTCGCGCTCCGCTACGTTGTGGAACCCCAGGTGCGTGTAGAGGGCCTGGGCGGCCATCCACGTGCTGCCGGTGGTCAGCGAGATGGCGTCCACCCCGTCCATGTCGCGTCCGCGGTTGATGATCTCCACCATCATCGCCCGCCCGGCACCGGAGCGCTGGACTGCGGGGTCCACCACCAGCATGCGGAACTCCAGCTCGTTTTCCAGGGCGATATCGGCATAGGGGTTGCCCGCTCGGACCAGGGTCACTGCCCCGATGACGGTGCCGCCGCGCTCCGCGACGAGGATCTCCGCCGCGGCGTGCCGCTCGGCGACCTGTTGGACCACCTGCAGGTAGGGGTGGTCGGGATCATCGAAATGGCCGGCCGACAAATACGAGTCGACGGTGATCCGGGCAATCTCTGGATAGTCCGCCGCCGTGGCCTGGCGGATGGTGATCGGGGACGGCGGGTGCGTTGCGGAGGAAGTCATCGGGATCTATTTTGCCACCCGATCCACACGGCGTCCCCCCATTCGCCCTGCGCGATGCCGGACGTCACAGGTACCGGGGCGCCCACGGTCCCGCGGCACTTCCCCCCTAGGATCGGAACATGCTTGCCGCCCTGTTGACCTTCGCCGCGTTCGGTATCCTCACCGGACTGACGACGGTGCTGTTCGGTTTCGGCGGCGGCTTCGTGATCGTCCCGGTGATCTACGCGGTGACCGTGGCCTCGGGATCCGGCGATGAGGCGATGCTCGTGGCGGTGGCGACCTCCACCGCGGTGATGATCGTCAACTCGCTCTCGGCGTCCCTGGCCCATTGGCGGTCGGGTCGGCTGCGGACCGACCTGCTCTTCCCGCTGGCCGCCTATATCGGCGTCGGCGCGCTGGTCGGCGCCATCATCGCCACGCGGGTCCCCGACGGGGTGCTGCACGTGCTGTTCATCGCCTACCTGGCCATCACCATCGTCGACTCGCTGGTGCGCCGCGGCTTCATCTCCCGGCAGCCCGGTGCCCCGGAACGCCGGCTGGGCCCGGCGACCACCCGGCTCGGAGGGCTCGGGATCGGAGCCGTCGCCAGCTTCCTGGGTGTCGGGGGCAGCATCATGACGGTTCCGTTGCTGCGCCGGTTGGGCTTGCCAATGGCCACCTCGGCGGCCATGGCCAACCCGTTGTCCGTTCCGGTCTCGATCGTGGGAGCCGCCGTGTATGCACTGGCGGTGCCGGAGGCCGCGGCGCCGCTGGCCTCCGGCCGTCTGGGCTACATCGACCTGCTGGCAACGGCCGGGCTGCTGGCCGGGTCGTTGCCGACCATCGCCGTGGCCAAGCGGCTGGTGGGCAAAATGCCCGACCGTGTCCACGCCATCGCCTTCATCGCCCTGCTCGTGGTCGTGCTGGTGTCGATGCTGGTCATCCGTCCGGACTGATCCGGCCCGACCCGATCTGATCCGCCCTCAGCCGGCCGGCGGCGTGGGCAGCTGGTCGAAGTCCAGGTATCCGGCGGCCTGCCACCCCGGATCGGTGTCAGGACGCAGCACCGGGCAACCGGCCTCCTCGGCAATCAGTGCCCCGGCCGACCAGTCGTGCTCGCCGGTGCCGTATTCGGCGTAGGCGTCCAGGGTGCCGTCGGCGACCATGCACAAATCAAGTGCCGCCGAGCCGATGCGGCGCACATTCGCGAAACCCGGCATGAGCCCGGCCAGTGCAGCGACCTGGAAGTCGCGGCGTTCGGCGTCATAGCCGAACCCGGTGGCGACCAGCGTTCCCGCAGCCCCTGCCACGGGCCCGTCCAGCCGGCGTGCACCGGCGTCGTCTCCCGTCGTGGTGCCACCCAGCCAGGCTCCGGCACCGCGGGAAGCCCACCAGGTGCTCCCCAGGGCGGGCGCCTGCACGACGCCAGCCAGCCAGACTTGCTCGCCGGTGCCCTCGGGCGCGGGGCCGGCGACGGCCACCGAGGTCGCGTAGTAGACGATGCCGCGTACGAAGTTGGCCGTCCCGTCGAGCGGGTCGATGGACCAGCGGTACGGGCTGGCATCGGCGGGCGTGGTGTTGCCGTATTCCTCGCCGGTGATGGCGTCGCGGGGGCGTTCGGCGGTGATGACCTCGCGGACGGCCTGCTCGGCGCGGCGATCGTAGTCGGTGACCCAGTCCCCCGCCGCGGATTTGGTGTCCGCCTGGATGTGGACCCCGTGGCGTGCCGCCAACACTGTGGCTCCGGCGGCCGCGGCACGGCGCGCAGTGGCCAAAAGCTCGGCGGTCAGATCGGGTGTGGCTGTGGCGTTCTGGCTCATGCCGGGTCTCCTTCGGTAGTGGTTTCCTGGTCGGGTTCCGGTGCGGGGCCGTCGGCCAGCAGGGCGCGGAACCCGTCCTCGTCGAGCACTGGCACGCCCAGGGATTCCGCCTTGTCCAGTTTGGAGCCGGCGGCTTCGCCGGCGACCACATAGCTGGTCTTCTTGGACACCGAACCGGACGCCTTGCCGCCGCGGGTGATGATCGCTTCCTTGGCCTCGTCGCGGCTGAAGCCCTCGAGGGAGCCGGTGACCACGATGGTCAGCCCTTCGAGCGTGCGTTCTCTCTGGCCGTGGGACTCGTCCTCCATGCGGACGTTCTCGCTGGCCCACGCCTGAAGGATGGCCAGGTGCCAGTCGACGCCGAACCATTCGATGAGCGCCTCGGCGATGATGGGGCCGACCCCGTCGACGTCGGCGAGCTTCTCCACCGCATCCTCCGCGGTGACCGCCTGGCGGATCGCTGCCATGGACCCGTAGTGGGTGGCCAGCGCGCGCGAGGCGGTCGGGCCGACGTGGCGGATGGACAGGGCGACCAGCACCCGCCAGAGGGGCTGGACCTTGGCCTTTTCCAGCTCGTTGAAGAGCTTCTTCGTGTTGGTGGTCGGCGCCGACGGCTTCTTCTCGGTCCCCTTGCTCCAGAAGTACGGGACCAGCTCGAATTCCCCGGTGCCCTCGCCCTTGCGGCGGATCTCGCGCCAGACCTTGACCTCGGCGAGCGCATCGCGCAACGTGTCATCCGCGTGGCCGGCAGCCAGGTCGAAGATCTGGGCCTCGTTGGTGATCGGCCCGGGGCCCGACGGCTGGGCGATGCCACCCACACCTGCCGGATCCGGTCCCGGTCCCACGGTCAGGGCCAGGGCCGCTTCCTCGCCCAACGCCTCGACGTCGAACGCGCCGCGTCCTCCCAGGTGGGCGATGCGCTCGGTCAGCTGGGCGGGGCAGGATTGGGCGTTGAGGCACCGGATGTCGATGTCGCCCTCCTTGGCCGGAGCCAGCGGTTCCCCACACGAGGGGCAGTGTGTGGGCATCACGAATTCGCGCAGCTCGTCCTCGCGCCCCTCCCGCAGGGGCAGTACCGGACCGACGATCTCCGGGATGACGTCCCCGGCCTTGCGCAGGATGATGGTGTCCCCGATCAACACGCCCTTGGCCTTGACGACGTCCTGGTTGTGCAGGGTCGCCATCTCGACCGTTGACCCGGCCACCTTGACCGGCTCCATCACCCCATAGGGGGTCACCCGCCCGGTGCGCCCGACGTTGACCCGGATGTCCAACAACGTGGTGTGGACTTCCTCGGGCGGGTACTTGTAGGCCACCGACCAGCGCGGGACCCGCGAGGTGTAGCCGAGGGCGCGCTGGATGGCGAAGGCGTCGGCCTTGATGACGATCCCGTCGATGTCGTGGATCAGCGAGTGGCGGTCGGCCCCGTATTTCTCGATGTAGGCCAGCACGTCGTCGATGGAGTCCACGACCTGCGAGTACGGGGTGACCGGCAGCCCCCAGGCCTTGAGCAGCTCATAGGTTTCCGACTGGGACGCCGCGTCCAGGCCCTCGCGGACACCGAACCCGTGGACGAACATGCCCAGCGGGCGTTTGGCCGTCTCGGCGGGATCTTTTTGGCGCAGGGAACCGGCCGCCGCATTGCGCGGGTTGGCCAGCTCGGGCTTGCCGGCCTCGAGCAGGGCCTCGTTGAATTCGCGGAACTTCTGCGAGGGGAAGAAAATCTCGCCGCGGATCTCCACCTCCGTGGGCCAGTTCCCACCCGCCAGTTCCGTGGGGATGTCCTGGATGGTCAGCACGTTGTGGGTGACGTCCTCGCCGGTGGTGCCGTCCCCGCGGGTGGCCGCCCGGACCAGCTTGCCGTCCCGGTAAAGCAAGTTGATGGCCAGGCCATCGATCTTGACCTCGCAGAGCCAGCGCAGCTGATGCTTGGCCGCCCTGATCCCGGCATTTGCGGTGGCCCGTTCCAGCCAGGCGGTGAGTTCCTCGAGGGAGAACACGTCCTCCAGTGAGTACATCTGCGTCAGGTGTTTCACTGGGGAGAAGGCCGCGGACACCTCGCCGCCGACCTCTTGGGTGGGCGAGTCATTCGAGACGATCTCGGGGTGGAGTTGTTCGATCTCCTCGAGCCGACGGAACAGGACGTCGAACTCGGCGTCGGACACCAGGGGGCTGTCCTCGACGTAGTACGCCATCCGGTAGCGGCGCACCTCGTCGATGAGTCGCTGGTACTCATCGCGCACCGCGTCGGCAGGGATCACTTCCTCGCCAGCCGATGTCGTGGCACCTTCGCTGGACGTCGAGGTGGTGTGGTCCGGGGAGTTCTTCTGCTCGCTGTTCGTCACCCCACTATCTTGCCCCACCGATCCGACGAGTGGGAGCCGCGGCGGCCCGGCGTGCGTAGGCCTTGCTGAATTGCACGACGGCGATCAGCAAGACCACCAGCAGGGCGGCTCCGGCCAGGGGAACGATGTCCAGGGGCAGGGTGTAGGCCATGACGATCCGTGCCACGGCGTCGATCAGGAAGGCGCACCCCCAGGCCAGGGTCATCGAACGCATGACGCGTTTGAAGACCGGGTCGTGGGCCCACCCGTCTTCCCAGGAGCTGGCTGTGGCGCCCGGCAAGAGGGGAAGCGTGGCGATCAGGATGAAGGGACGCGGCGCCCAGAGCGTTCCGATCATCCAGAGGCCGACGATTCCGGTCAGGTAGCTTTCGCGGGCGACCAGCAGGCGGGGATCCCCGGTGAGCAATCCGATGGCGGTGCCGGCCAGCAGGATGCTGAGGGTGAATAGGGAGGATGCCTCGATCCGCCGGCTGGTGCCCCACCGGTAGGCCAGCACCACGAGTGGTGCAGCGCCGCTGATGAGCAGCGCCGCCCATTGGCCCACGCCCACTCCACGCAGTCCGTAGAACAACGCGAGGGGGACGATGACCTCCACCAGCATCAGCACCAGGGAGGCCCGGGGGCCGGTTCGCCGTCCGCCGGCATTGCGCGTCTGGTTCACGGTGTGTCCCTTCGTGTCGCCAATTCCAGTGTGGCCGTGAGCTCGGCGGCGTAGGTTTTAACGTCGAACTTCGGGTCGAGCACCAGCTGGCCGGAGGCGGCATCGATGGCGGAACGGATGATGATGGCCATCGGGCGGATGGCAAAGGGCCGGAATTCGCCGGACTCCTGCCCCTGGCGCAGCAGGGATCCCAGGTGCTCGAGCAGACCGTCCTGGCCGTCCGAATCGATGTGAGGCGACCCGTCGGGGCGGCGGAAGTTCATGAAAATATCCACCAGCACGCGCACCTGTTGCGGATTCTGGGCAACGAAAGCCAGATTTGCCTCGACGTAGCCGCACAATGCCACTGCCGCGGAACCCGCGACATCGACACGCTCGCCGATGCTGGCTCCCGCGCGTGTATACAGTTCCAGAACGATCTGTTCGGTGAGGTCGTCCTTCCCCGCGAAGTGGTAGGAAATGACCCCCTTGCTGATGCCCGCCCGTCGGGCAATTTCTGCCAAGGAAGCACGGGCATACCCCAGCTCACCGACGGTGTCGATGGCGGCCTGGATGATCTGGGAACGTCGGGCTGCTTCGATGAAGGTCCGTCCAGAGGGTTGGGTGGTGGCAATATTTGACCGCATGGCCAAATTTTAGTCCCCGCAGTCAGTTTTGACCATGGGCTGCCTCATCGACCGGCGTCCCTCAACCCTCAGTCGGGGAGGCCTGCAAGGGAGCGGACTATCACGGTGTCCTCCACCGACCCGAAGTGGACGGCTTGCCAGCCGAAGGCGCGGGCCGCCTCGACGTTGTCCAGCCGGTCGTCGACGAAGATGATTTCACTCCGGCCGACTGCGCGCGACACGTGGGATTCGATCACCTGGTGTGCGCCGCCAAAGGCCCGCGGATCGGGTTTCTTGAATCCGAGGTCAGCGGAATTCACCACCGCTCGGAAGCGGTGCTCCAACCCATGCCCCCGCATTTCCCGGGGTATGAGCGATGTGCCGTTGGTGAAGGCGAAGACGGGATGCCCCTGCTCGTTCAGCTCGTCCAGCAGGTCCACCGTTTCCGGAACCAGGTCACCCCGGTAATGGGTCCAGCGCGCAAATTCACTGACCACAGCCCTCCGGTCCGGGCTGAGAATCACGAGGCGTTCGACGATCGAGGCCGCCCACTGCTCAAAGGTGATCTGTCCGGTCACCGCGGCCATCAGTTCGGGGCCGCCGAAAGCCAGATCGTCCACCGTCCCGGGCGCTAGTCCCAGGCGAGTTTCGATGATGTCGTTGGCGGCCTCGGATCGGAATTCACGGACGACTCCATCCAAATCGAACACGACGAATCGTCGCATCCCCTGCACCTCCTATCCGGGCCAGTCCTTCAGTCGTCGGCGTTGAGTTCGGCGTCCAACAGGTGCAGGTCAGCCGGGACGACCATATGCGAGGTGACCGCGTGTTCCACCAGCCGCGCACGACGGTTGGTGGCGAGTTTTCCTGCGCCCCCGCGCAGGCCGGCAACCCCGGACTTATCCAGCTTGTCGCAGACGTTGTCCAGCTTGCGGTTGAATTTGGTGAGCGGCCACCCCAGGCGGCTGGCGGCCTTGGCGGAGGTGGGGATGGAGCTGAGCCCGTTGCCGTCGCGGCGCAACATCGGTTCGGCGAGGGCCACGACGAGTGCCCGTTGGGCATCGGTCAACACGACCGGGCCGATGGTCGTCTGCCCATCGCCGTCGTCCGCGGTCCATTCCTGCCGGAACGCCGGAGTGGCCAGGTGGACCGAGAATTCGTAGGTGGTGGGGCCAGCGGTGAAGATGACATTGGTCTGGCCGAACACCAGGGGAATGCGGGAGCCAGGGGCGACCCATGCCTGCATGCCACCGGTGGCATCGGCAATGGTGGCGGCCACCCGTGAACCGACATTGGAGAGCCACCACATGTTGTCGTAGCGGGCGATGGTGAGGAAACGACGATGCAGGTAGGGGTTGTCGTCGATCTCCAGGTCGCCCTCACGGCCGATGGTGAAGACCTGGTCGTCGGTGACAGGAAACCATTCACCGCAAAAATCAATGTTTACTTCGGACACGTGCCATACCCCCCTGTACTGCTCACTTGTCTCCCATGGATGATCCAAAACCCAGACTAACGCTTGGCGCAATACCGGCTGGCATCCGAGGCCTTGCCGCTCTCACGCACCAGCACGACCTGGATGCAGGTTGGTTCGCCCTTCACGGTGTCAGTGGTCGCCGTCGGCTTCTCGACTTTACGGTTTTCGCCCTGATCGGTAGCCGTCACCGGCGCCCAGTAGTACTTGTCCCCCGGACGCGGCTCGGGATTCTTCCAGCTGAACGCCGTCTGCTTCCCTACGGATTTGGAGCTGAATCCCTTCACCTGCGGAACGACTCCCTCGGCGCCGAGCAAGGGATCGGCCGGACCCTGGCTCGGCGGGGCGCCGGTGGAGACCTCGTCGGCGTCCACTCCCCGGTTGAGGGCGGCGACCACGAAGATCCCGGCGATGATGATCGCCAGCACTGCCCCGATGCCCGCCACCAGGCCGGTGGGGAATCGTTGGCCCGCCGGCGCTGCGGTCCGGGTGCTGGGCGGAACGGGCGGGACCCACCCGGGCGCTCCGCTTTCCTCTCCCGGGGCGAACGTCGGGGGCTGGGAGCTGCGGGGCTGTGCCGCCTCGGAGGGGCGCTTGCGGGAACCGGCCAGTGAACCGTCCGGCAACCGTCCGCGCATGATCGTGGCGTCATCTGTGCCGGGATCGGCTGCGGCAGCCGGTGTGGCTGGTGCCGGGGGTTGCCCGGTGGCGGGCCCGCGTGCGGGGCGCAGCACCGTGGGTTCCCCGTCGGGTTCGGCCCAGGGTGCTCCGGAGGTCCTGCCGGAACCGGTGCTTGCCTCCGGGTCAATGGAGACGACCTGGCGCACCCGGGTGGCCTCGCCGTCGTTCCCGTCCTCGAGGTCCTCCCGCGGGGCGGGGTCCTCCATCACCTCGAACGCGGTGACCGACAGGCCCAGCTCGGCTTGGACGCGTTGGAAGGCCAGCGCCAGGTCCCGTGCGGATTCGAAACGTGCAGCGGGGTTCTTCGCCATGCTGGTGGCCAGTGTCTGTTCCAACGCCGCCGGCACGTCGGGGCGGTTCAGCGGGGGCAGCGGCGAGGTGGTGATGCGGGAAATGAGCTCGCGCTGGGAGTTGTCGGCGCCGGCACGCACGAACGGCGAGCGGCCCGCCAGCAAGGTGTAGACGGTGGCGCCGAGGGACCAGACGTCCATCTTGACCCCGTTGGGTGCTCCCCCGGCGAAGGCCTCGGGTGGGGACCACGGGATCGACAGCCCGGCCTCGTCATCGAGGGCGTCGGTGGTTCCGGAAATTCCGAAATCGGTGAGGGCCGGACGGTTGTAGTCGGTGACCAGGATGTTGGCCGGCTTGATGTCGCGGTGGACGATTCCCGCCCGGTGGGCGGTCTCCACGGCCGAGGCGACCTGGATGCCCACGGAGAGGGCCTCGTCGACGCCCAGCCGGGCGCGACGGTACCGCACATCCAGGCTGGGCCGGGAGCAGTACTCCATGGCCAGGTAGGAGTGGCCCTCGGCGGTGATGTCCGCCTCGAAGATCGTCACGATGTAGGGGTGCGACGACAGCTGCGCCATCAGGTTGGCTTCGGATTCGAACCGGCGGCGCGCGCTCTCGGTCTTCAGGTCCGAGAGCAGCACCTTCACGGCGACCTTACGGCGGGGCCGATCCTGCTGGTACAGGTACACGTCCGAGAAGCCACCGGAACCGAGCAGGTTCAGGTATTCGTACCCCTCGATCGCCGGCGGTGGTGCCGGCGGACGCTTACCGCTCACAGAAGGCCCTCGAACTTCAGCGACACACCGTCACCGAGGTCGGCGACATCGCCGTCGAGCAGCATGAGCTTTTCGCCCTGGCCCAGGCGGCGGGGTGGCATCCCGGCACGCACCAGCATGGTTCCGTTGGTGGCCTTCAGGTCCACCAGCATGACGTGCCAGCCCTCGAGCTGGACCTCCAGGTGGGACCGGGAAATGTCACCACTGGGGCTCTTGACCTGGACGACGCGCGGCATCGAACCGCTCGCGGAACGGCTGACACTGGGCTGCCGGCCGATGACCGCTGGGCGGTCCAGTTCCACGGCTTCGCCTCCGGAGATGACCATGCGGCCGAGCGAGGGGCGCTGCACCTCACGGGGCTCGTCCCCCAACGGCTCGCCGCAGTGCGCGCAGGTGGAGGAGGTGGGCGGGTTGGCATGCCCCGCGGGGCACATCCGCCCCAGGACCTGGGGTCCGGTGGAGGCCGGCGGTTCGGAGCCCGGGGACGGCGCGACGGGCAGGATCTGGGTCGGCAGGTCCGAGCGCATCACCGTGTCACCGTCGTGGTCCCCGAGCGGGCCCACTGCGGGAGCTGCTGCGGATTCCGGCGTGGAGGCCGACCGTGGTGCGGAACTAATGGTCGGCAAGTCGTCGAGATCCTGCTCCGCGGCGGCGTCGGCACGCGCCTGGGCGCGGGCTGCTGCCAACCAGGGCACGGCGTCGATGAGGGCTTCCGCGTCGGGCTCGTCCTCGTCGCCGGGGTGTGGACCGGCGATCGTGTCATCGGAGACGGACTCGGCTGTGTTCTCTGGCAGCTCGGCCTCGTCCGCGGAGACGGCGGGAACGCCGGGGGCCGCAGTGGAGCTGGAGTGGGACAGGATCGTGTTGGCGTCGTCCGCATCGTCGGCGGACACCGGGTCATCGGCCGGCTCATCCACGGACTGCTGGGCTTCTTCGGTCAAGGTTTCGGCGTCGGCGCCGGGCTCCGGTTCCCTGGCGGTAGCCGCCTCAGGCTCCGTCGGCTCCGCAGCTGGCTCTGGTTCGGGCTCTGGCTGGGGTTCGGGCTCTGGTTCAGCCTCGACTTCGGGTTCCGCCTCCGCCGGGGACTCCGGCTCGACCGGCTCGGGTTCAGGCGCTGTCTGGGGTTCCGGTTGAACTGGCTCGGATGCCGGCTCCGCTTCCGGTTCCACCGCGGGCTCGGGCTCGGGCTCGGACTCCGCCTCCGCCTCCTGAGCGACCGCAACCCCGGCCACGGGCGCAGCGGCGACCGCGGCTCCGGCGGCGGCCGGCTGTTCGGAACCGGCCTGCCGGATGATGGGCTGCGGCGCGGACAAGGGTTCGATGTCCGCGGTGGGCTCCTCCAGCAGGTCAACGTGCAACCGGCCAAAGGGCACGACGCCTTCGGTGATCGGCAACCAGTGGCCTGCATCGCCGTCGTGCTTGCGCAGGACATCGTCGAGGGCGATCTCCAGGCTTTCCTGGCGCGGGATGCGCCGTTCCATCCAGGTGGTGACACCGTGGCCGTTGACGTGCGTGCTCAGCTCACGGCCCTCACCGGCGAGGGAAACGGGGCCGCGCAGGATGGTGTGCACGTCGGTGTCGAGACTGACGATGCCGAAGGGGTCCATCCCGGTCAACGCCAGCCCCCGGGCGGAGAGCACCGCGGAGAGCAGCGTCTCGACGGCGGGTGCGTCGGCGAGGGCGGCCCACAGCTCGTCCACATGCCCGGCGCTGGTTCCTTCGGGCAGCAGGACCAGGTGTCCGTTGCGCACCAGGGCCAGCCAGGGCCCCGGCAGGTAGGTGATCCGTGTGTTCATTCCGCGCTCCCCTCCGGGCGGGGTTTGGTCATGCCGTCTTCGATCTGCGCACGGGGCGCGGTATCGGTGAACTGGTCGTCCTCGTGTTCGAGCTTGACGTCGACGATGACCAGGGTGATGTTGTCGCGGCCTCCCGAGCGCAGGGCGGCCTGCAGCAGGTCGTCGACGGCGATCTGCGGTGGCGTCCGGGACATCATCACGTCGCGGATCGCCGCGTCGGAGACCTCGTTGGTCAGCCCGTCCGAGCAGATCAGCAGCCGGTCCCCCGGGCGGGCCGGGAGCATCCAGAAGTCGGCGTCGCTGTCCTCGCCGGTGCCCAGGGCCCGGGTGATGACATTGCGGCGGGGGTGGGTCAGGGCCTGTTCGGCGGTGATCTCGCCGCGGTCGACCATCTCCTGGACTTCCGAGTGGTCCACGGTGACCTGCCGGAACTCGTCCTCCGAGAGCAGGTAGGTCCGTGAATCCCCGACGTTGAACACCAGCCAGTAGGGGGCGTCGCCCTGGCGGACCAGCGCGGCACCCGAGACGGTGGTGCCGGCCCGTGAGCCGGCGGCTTCACGGATGGCCCGGTCGGCGTCGACCATGAACTGCTGCAGGTGTTCGGGGGTCAGCCATTCCCCGGCAGCCTCCTGGCCGCGGGCGAACGTCGTCACGCAGATGCTGCTGGCGACCTCGCCGGCCTCATGTCCGCCCATGCCGTCGGCGATCGCGAAGAGGTGGCGTTCGGCCAGCAGGGCGTCCTCGTTCAGCGGCCGGCGCAGGCCGCGGTCCGTGGCAAACCCGTAATCCAGGGAGAACTGCTCGCCGGTGGTTCCGACCCTCACCCCGCTCATGCGGGGCCGACCGTGAACGAACGATCGCCGAAGTGCACGGTTTCCCCGTGTGCTGCGTGCTGGGACTGCCCGGCAGCCAGCGGGCGCAGGGTGCCGTCCGGCCCGGAGATGCCGGAGCCGTTCGTCGAGTTGCGGTCGGTTACCCAGACTCCCGAGCTGTCGGCTGCCAGGTGCAGGTGCGTCTTGGACACCGAACGGCCCATGTCTGCGTAGTTCACCAGCTCGTCGACCTCCTCGCCGTCCTGGGCCGAAGGGTTGCGTCCCACCAGCGCCGTGGTGCCCAGCGTGAGGACCTGTCCGTCGTCAAAGCGCAGCCGTGCGCCGGCAGCAGCCGGGGTGCCCGTGGCGGTGCGCAACTGGGTGTGTCCTGCCTCGTCCTCGGCTGCAGCTGCCTCGCGGTCCAGTGCCGGTGCCGGGGACGACGCCGGTGCCGCGCTGGCGCCGGCGGGCTGGGGTGCCGCGGTGGCCGGCTCGGCGACGGGTGCCTCGGGGGCCGGCTCGTGTGCCTGGTGCGCCGGCCCACCGGAGGCCGAGGGCACGCCGGTGATGGGGCCTCCGGCCAGCTCGGCGTCCAGGGCAGGCCACTGGCGTTCGGGGGCGACGTAGCCGGGGTGGCCGGGCTGCCCGGGGGCGGTCATGCCGCCGGGGGCAAAGGCCGACGGGCCGAACAGTCCCCCGGTGGTGATCGGGTTGCGGCCCTGGTTCACGTCGACGACCAGGGTGTGGGCCGCCTTGTCATGCCAGCCCTGGCGTTGGTGCTGGGGGTCCCACAGGTTGGAGAGCAGCATGATGATGGGGCCCACCACCGGGACAATGCCGGCCAGCCCGACCAGCAGCCGGCGGATGAAGACCTTCCCCCAGCCGGGGGCGAAACCGTCCTCATCGCTGGTGCGCAGCCCCAGGGCCAGGTTGCCCGGCGTCTTGCCGGTGTTCGCTTCCCAGCCCCACACGGCCACCGCGTAGGCCAGCACGAACACGGCCAGCAGCATGTAGGAGGTCGCCATCTCCGAGATCAGGTCCGACGGGGAGAGGTAGGCGCTGGAACGCAGCGTGTCCAGGTTCGCCGCATAGAAGACCATCCAGGCGAGCACCACCGGCACGATGTCCAGTAGTCCGGCCACCAGGCGCTTCGCGGCCACGGCGTTGACCAGGTTCAGGTTCTGGGCCACCGGCTACTCCTTTTCCTCGTTTGTCTCTACTCTACGGACTGCACTGCGTCGATCCACCCGCTGCGCCCGGCGGGCACTGAGCCGGGCGTTCGCGTCGAGGACCAGGGACCTCGGCGAGTACTTTCCGCGCAGGCGCCCCCAGAATCCTACCGATGAACTCATCCCGGTGAGGTGTTCGTCCACCTGGTGCCAGTAGTCGGCCACCTGGGCCTCGGTCGGTTCCTCGTGTCCGAAGACCGCTGCGTCAGCCCGGCGGGCCAGCAGCACGGAACTGTCGGCGGTGTCGGGGAAATCGCCCCCGAGTGATCTCGCGTTCTCCCGGCGGGTGCCCTGCGGCGACGGACGCGCACCCAGGTCGGTGGCCAGGGAGATGACCTCGTTCCAGCCCCCGCTGACCCGGTCCCCGGGCCGGCCGCTCTGCTGGCGGCGCTTCCTGCGGCGCAGCTTCAGCAGGGCAATGACCAGCAGCGGCAGCAACAGGATCGCCACGGGGATCGCGATGTAGCCGATGACCGTCAGGATCGGCCCCCAGAAGGCCCAGAAGCCGTCCTTCGTGTCGTCGGCGTCCTGCGGGTCCGGAGCGGTTTCCGGGGGAAGCTTCGCATCATCCTGCGGCGGGGGCGGCGGCTGCAGCACCTGCGGCTGCGGCACCGACTGCGGTTCCTGCTGCGGCGGCGTCGGTTCCTTGTCCTTGTCCGGCGTCGGGGTGAAGGCCACCCAGCCGACGTTCTCGAAGTTGATTTCCACCCAGGCGTGCACGTCCGCGCCCGTGAGCTGCACGGTGCCCGACGGGTTGTACTTTTCCGGGTAGAAACCCATCACCACGCGGGCCGGCATGCCCTGGTCGCGGGCCATCAGCGCCATGGCGACCGCGTACTGCTCGTCGTCGCCGATCATCGCGTCGGCGTCCAGCAGGGCGGCGATCCGGGCGGCGCCGTGCCCGGACAGGCTCGGCACCTCGTTCTCCTTGCCGTTGGAGAAGTAGCCGGTCTCGTGCAGGATGCCTTCCATCGCCGCCGCCCGTTCCACTCCGGTGTCCCCGTCGCCGGCCATGTCTGCCGCCTTGCCGGAGACCACCTGCGGGACGTTGGCCAGCCGCGGCATGGTGATCTTGGAGAGGTCGAACGCCTGGAGCTGCTTCCTGTCGATCTGCACCGGGAACTCGACGTCCGCGGTGTATCGGTCCCCGCGCCGCAACCCGGTGGTGGACAGCGCGGTTTCGGCGTCGTCGTTGTAGAACAGCGAGCGGGAGAGATCGCCGGTGGGCTCCCCCTCCACATCCAGTCCCAGCAGTTTCCCGCCACCGGGGACCCAGACGCCGTCGTACCCTTCGATGGTGATGTCCAGCGTGCCGTGCGGGCGCCGCGGGTCATCGGCGGAGGAGGCGTTGACGTTGGATGCGTCGCCGACGGGGGTGAAGTTCCCGCCCGAGCGCGGGTCCACGTTGTAGACCAGCCCGTCGTAGGTGTCCAGGGCGGCGAGCCTGACGCGCTGGCCCTCCGGCAGTCCGGAGACCGAGAGCAGCGGTTCCTCCGTCTTGTCCTTGACGTAGGTGCGGAAACGCATCAGCGGGCTCGGGTAGTCGTAGAGGTCGATCGGGGGCACGACGGCGTCGCGCAGCACCTGGCGCTGTTCACCGGACTGCAGTGCCGGTGCGGCAAGGGCCGTCAGTCCACCGGCCACCACGAGCACGATCGCCCCCATCCCGACCCGGCGCAGGAGGCCGGCCCGCGCCAGCGAGGAGGCACCGCCGTCGTGCAGTGACTGCATTTCGGGGCCCACGGCCCGGTCCACCTGGCGGCGCCAGGCCAGCCAGCAGACCAGCGCCATGACCAGCAGCAGTCCGCGCACCAGCGGCAAGGGGACCTCGCGGGTGCCGAAGACGATGCCGACGATGAACATCGCCAGCACCGGGATGGTGCTCCAGAACGGTGAGCGCAGCCGCCAGGCCAGCAGCCCGGCCACCACGGCGGTGGCGTAGGCGCTGAGGAACGGCACCACCAGCATGCCGCCGCGGATGCCCACGGGCGGGGCGACGGTGAGCACGTCCTTCCAGGAGAGCACGACGCCGGCGAGCAGGGTGCGCAGGGATTCGAGAGTGGGCACGAAGCCGGCGATGGCCTCGGCGGGGGTGGCCAGGGCGGTGCCCAGCAGCAGGTAGATCCCGATGCCGATCCCGGCGGCCGGCAGGAACGCCAGCCGGTAGCGGACGATCGAATACGCCAACGCCAGGCCCAGCACGGCGCCGCCGATCCCGGCGATGAGGTAACGGGTGTTGCCGCCAAAGGCAGCGTGCAGACCGAGCACGCCCAGGATCAGGCAGGCCAGCAGGACGGCGGCGTCGATGGCGCGGCGTGCGGTGGGCAGGTGGGAGCGCAGGCTCCGGGTCGGCTGGTTCACGAGGCCACCTGGTGCAGGATGAGGGGAAGTTCGGCCAGGTCGCCGACCGTGAGGACCGTCAGGTCCCCGATGGTGGCGCGGGCCGGGGCCACGCCGGCGGCGCAGCGGATGGCGAACGCCCTGACCCCGACGGGGACGTGGGTGCTGGCCCGGCGGAGCTCGGACGGGGTGGCGACCGGACCGGTGACCAGGAAGAACACCGAGGCGTTGGGGACCGAGTCGGCGGTGGTGCGGGAGAGGTCCACCAGGTCGCTGCGGCGGGGCTTGCCCTGCACGCGGGTCAGGTCATCGAGCAGGTTCCGTCCGGTCTCGGTGCGCAGGGGGCCGGCCTGGGTGAGGACCGAGAGGTTGCGTTGTTCGCGCACCGCCTGCAGCCCGATGGAGGCGGCGACCGAGACGGCCAGCTCGAAGTCCTCCTCCGAGGTGTACTCGCCGGTGTTCGAGGACAGGGCGATGGCCAGATGGGAGCGGCGGGTCTCCTCGAATTGGCGGACCATCAGCTCCCCGGTGCGGGCGGTGGTCTTCCAGTGGATGTGCCGGCGGTCATCGCCGGGCACGTAGTCGCGCAGTGCGTGGAAGGAGACGTCCGAGGAGGACAGGTCGCGGGTGGGCTGGCCCTCCAGGTCGCGGATGAACCCGGAACTGGTGCCGCCCAGGGCGGTGGTGCGCGGGTGGACGTACAGGTCCTGGGCGTCGGTCCATTTCACCTGCCGGCGCAGCAGGCCGAAGGGATCCTGGCGGATGGAGCGGACCGGGCCGACCTGGATGACCGCACGGCGGTGCGTGGGGATGGTGAAGAGTTCGTCGTGGGTTCCCTCCGGGGCCAGCCGAGGGATCCTGAAGAACGCGGTGGAGGCGCCGACCGGCAGTTCCATGGAGACGGGCAGCAGGGCCTTGGAGGAGGCATTCTGCACTTCCATGCCGCCGACGGCCCGGTCCCCCACGGCCACCCGGGTGCGGTTCAGGTCAAGGGTCACCCGGTAGACCGAGCGGCCCAGGATGAACGCGATGGCCAGCAGCAGCAACAGGGCGCCGAGCAGGGCGGCGATCTTCGCCTCCTGCCAGCCGAAGATTCCTCCGAGCACCGCCAGGACGAGTACGACGGCGGCCAGCAGCCAGCCCAGGGGGCTGACGATCTCGGTGGCCGGTTCGATCCGGGTTCCCACCCAGGAGGACACGCGCTGCCCTGCCGGCTGGACCTCCAGGCGGATGAGCTTCACGAACTCTGCCGTCAACGAGGTGGGGTGCAGACGGGAGCGCTGGGTCGAGGCGGGCCGGCGGCGGGTACGCCGCTTGACCCAGGCCGCCGACGAGGCGCCCAGGGATCCGAGGTTCCGGCGTCGGGGCCGGTCCCGGGCGGTGGCGGAACGCCGACCGCTCTCCTGCGTGGGGGTGCTCATGCTGGGGTGGATACCTTCCGGCCGGGCCTAGGCGGTGGCGCCGGAGCGCTGCTGGGGTGCTGCGGTCTCGGCCAGGACGCGGCCGAGCACCGATTCGGGGGTGGCACCGGAGAACTCGGCCTCCGGGTCCATGACGAACCGGTGCGTCCACACGAAGGGTGCCAGTTCCTTGACGTCGTCCGGCAGCACGTAGTTGCGGCCCTCGGAGGCGGCCCAGACCTTCGCGGCGCGGACCATGGCCAGGGCACCACGGACCGAGACGCCCAGACGCGTTTCCGGTGCCTCGCGGGTCTGTTCGGTCAGCTCGGCAATGTAGTGCAGGACCGCGTCGTCCACGTGGGTGGTGGTGGCCAGATCGGCCATGTCCGCGATGGCGCCGGTGGTGATGATCGGCTTCAACGCCAGCGACCGGTCACGAGTCGAGGCGCCGGAGAGCAGGCGCACCGTGGATTCGCGGTCCGGGTAGCCGATGGAGGTCTTGATCAGGAAGCGGTCCAGCTGGGCCTCGGGCAGGCGGTAGGTACCCGCCTGCTCGATGGGGTTCTGCGTGGCAATGACCATGAACGGTCGATCCTGCGTGTAGGTCTTGCCGTCGACGCTGACGCGCGCCTCCTCCATGACCTCCAGCAGTGCCGACTGGGTCTTGGGTGAGGCGCGGTTGATCTCATCGGCCAGGACGATGTTCGCGAAGATCGGGCCCTGGTGGAACTCGAAGAGCTGGGTCTTCTGGTCGTAGATGGTGATGCCGGTGACGTCGGACGGCAACAGGTCGGGGGTGAACTGGATGCGCGAGTTGGAGCCCTGCACGGTGGCCGAGAGGGACCGGGCCAGCATGGTCTTGCCGGTTCCGGGGGCGTCCTCCAGCAGCACATGCCCCTCGGAGAGCATGGCCGTGAGGATCAGCTTGATCACGTCCTCCTTGCCGAGCACTGCCTGGCCGACATTGGCCACCAACTTTTCAAAGGTGCCGGCAAACCATTCGGCCTGGTCGTTGGTCATCTTCGTCGTCATCGTGTGTGTTCCTTGGGTCGTGGTGGGCAAGCGTGGAGGTGATGGGGCTTGAGCCTATTGGGTCGGCCACGTCGAGACATCGTCCGACCAGATCGTCATATTCCCCTTGGTGAGTTTGACCGTGAGTGGCATCGCGTCGCCTGCACCGTGATAGCAGGTCAATTGCTGGGCGCCCGATGTGCCCGAGGAGACGGTCGGGGAATAGGTGTTGAACTGGTGTTTGCGTCCATTGTTGTAGCAGTTTGCGTTCCACTCGCCCGCGTAGTCGCCGGTGAAATCGTTCAGCGTCACGGCAAGGTAGTAGCACTTGATGTCGCAATCGCCCTTTTCAACGTAGTCGCCGGAAGACAACTTCACCGAGGGGTTGGGTTTGGGTTTGGGGTTGGTCGTTTCCTTCATCGTCCAGGACTCCTTGTGGCCCACGGTGTCGGTCACTGTGATCGTCACCGACCGCGTCGCCGAGTACCCGATGCCGCCGAAGACCTTGTGACCGCTATTGGACGAGGTGTCGCCGGAAACAGAGACCGTTGCCCCGCGCCCGTTTTCATACTGTGCCTTGTCCGCAACCCAGTTGAAGGTCGCCGAATCGTCGTTGTGACTCGAGGAGCGGCCGCCGGGATCCTTGAGGGGACCGTAGGAGCTGGTGGAATTAGATCCCGAGCTGGGATCGCCGGCTCCGGCAGCATTGAGTGCACGAACCCGCCAAGAGTGGGAGGCACCGTTGGCATTCGTGGTGATGACGGCGCCCGGGCCGGAAATGGCCTGCCAGGCTCCACCGTCCGTGGAGTACTGGTACCCGGTGATGGCCGAGCCATTGGCTCCTGGCTTGGAGAAATTCAGTTGGACCTTGTTGTTGGCGCCGGTGGCCTTGGCCGTTGGCTTGCCGATCGCTTTCGGTCGGCCGTAGGGGGTCACCGCGGTGGACCTGCCACTCTCGGGCGAGGTACCGACCTTGTTCTTGGCGACCACAGAGAAACTGTAGGAGCCCGTCGTTTTCAGCCCGGTAACGGTCTGTTGTGTCTCTCCTGCGGAAGTAGAGATCGAGCGGACCGTCGAGCCGCCTTCAAGGACCTTGAGCGTGTAGCCCTGGATGGGCGCACCGTTGTCGCCAGGCGCGCTCCAGTTGACGTTGGCGACGCCACCGTTGACCGCGGATTGGGCACGTGTCGCGACCGGTGCCGCGGGCTGGAAGGGCTTGCCGGCGGGAATCACCGATGCCGAGTACGAGCTCCATGGCGAGGGCTTGTCCGCCTTGTTCACTGCCTGGACCCTGAACTGGTAGGAGACGCCGTTCTTCAGGCCCTTCCACGTGTGGCTGGTGCCGGTCACCCCGGACACCTGGCTGACGCCGGTGGCCGGTGCAGGAGAGATCTCCAGGTTGTAGCTGGTGACCGCTGAACCGCGGCTGACCGGTGCGGCCCACTTCACGCTGGCCTGTTCGTCGCCCGACGTACCCGTCGGTGCTCCCGGTTGCTCGGGTTCCACGTCGGGGCGGGCATCGGCCGAAGCAGCGGACGCCTCGGATTCGCCGACAGCGTTGGTCGCGGTGACCGTGAAGTTGTAGACGTGGTCGTTTTTCAACCCGGCGATCGTGCAGGTCGTCGTCTGGCAGGTCTGCTTCACACCGTCGCCGGCCACGGTGTAGGACTCGATGGGTGCACCGTTATTCGACGGAGCATCCCAACTGATCACCGCCTTGGAATCACCCGTTGACTCGACCAGGGGCAGACCCGGGGCGTCCGGCTTGCCCTTCACGTTCAGCGTGACGGTGCCGTTGACCTGGCGGTCGACGTCCTTGGTCACATCACCAATCGTGTACTGCACCGTCATCGTGCCGACGAATTTGCTGTCGGGCGTGATGGCGAGCTTGTCTCCGCGAATCTCTGCACCGCCGTCACCCTGCTGACCGGTGACGCCGACAATCTTCAGCGGGCCCTTTTCCGGGTACGGGTTGTGGTCATTGGCCAGCACATCCACTACCTCGGTCCGGCCCTGATGGGCCTCGGGGACGGAGTCCGCGACGGCCACGGGCAGTTCGCGCGTGGAAGCGAGCACGTTCAGGGCAATGTTGGCCGAGACCGGATCGCTGTGGCCATCGGTCACGGAAACCTTCACGGTTCCCTTCGTCCCCTTGGGCGTTTCCGCGTCCGCCTGGGCGGTGAGGATGTGGCCATCGGTCAGTCCGACCTTGACCCCCTCGACGTTCTGGTCCCCGACGGAGAACTTGAGCTTTCCGGCGTCGTCCGCATCGGGATCGCTGGCAATCTGCTTCAGGTCAAGACGTGCAGCATCTTCACCCTGGGCGACATCGAGGGAGTTGGATTGGATGGTCGGCGGCTTGTTGTCTTCCGGCCGCGGCAGCACCTTGATCGGGATCGAGAGCACGCTGGTGAGCCCGTCGCGGTCATCGGGTCCCGAACCATCGGTGACCTCCACGGTGACGGACGCGGGTCCGGAGTACTTCTTGTCCGACTTGAACGTGAGTTCCGTGGCCGACTTGACCAGTTCGCCGTCGTTGTCGGGAACCGACTTGACCTTGTTCTCGTCGGTCAGCCGGGGCTTGTGGCCGTCGCGGACCTGGACGAGGTCCCCGAGGTCGAGCTTGAGGGTCTCCCCCGCCATGATCTCGTGGGCCTTGTCGCTGCGCAGCAGCGGTCGGGCACCGCCGGCGCCGGGCACGATGGCGAAGGCCGTGGACTTCAGATCGTCCTGGTCGGTGATCGTGTAGGCGATGACCTGGGACTTGTCCCCGACCTTGACCTTGAGTTGGTTGTTGCCGGTCACGCTGGCAGAACCCGGCTTGTCCGGCAGCGAGATCTTCAGGTCATCGACCCGCCCGTCCGGGTCCTCGTCATTTTCGAGGATGGGCAGCGTGACGGTGTCCTTGCCGACAGTCTCCTGCAACGAGGCCCGGTCATCGCGGGCAATCGGGGCCAACAGCTTGGCTTCCGGATCGGCTTCCACGGTCAGCGTGGCACTGGCGGATCCGCCCCGGCCATCACTGATGTTGTAGCGGATGGACAGCGAGCCCTTTTGCTTGGGCGAGGTGACCTGGATGCGGCCGTTGACGACCTTCGCATCGACGCCGTCGGAGGCGCGCAGGTCATCGACCAGGGTGATCCGGTCCCCGTCGGAGTCGGTGTCGTTGGACATGACATCGACGGAGACGGGACGGTCGGGACGCACGGTAATGGAGTCGTTGACCGCTACTGGCGGATTGTTGGTTGAGGCCAACGGGGCCACGCCGACCATGACGGTGCCGGTGGCGCGGGCGCCCAACCGGTCCTCGACGACGTAGGAGAACACATCGGTTCCCGAGGCGGTGTTGCTGGCCGTGTACTCGATGGATGAGCCCTTGACCTTGGCCGAGCCGAGCTTCGGGGCACCGCCGAGCTGGACCAGGGTCACGGAGTCGCCGTCCGGGTCGATGCCGCCCAGCGGGACCTGGATGGCAGTGGTGCCACCGGCGAAGACACGGCCGGTGACCTGCTCGGGCGAGGGTGGGGCGTTGGAGGCCAGGTCGACGGGCTGGACGTGGAAGTTCACCCGCGCGTTGGCCTCTTGGCCATCGGGTCCCGCCACCGTGTACACCGCGGATACCGTGTGGGGCTTGCCGTCGAATTCACCGGCGCGGAAGCGCACGGTGTCATCGGCGACGCTGACCAGCGATCCGTCGCCGAGGCCGTCCGCTTCCTTCAGCTCGGGCCGCAACGTCAGTTCTGCCCCGTTGGGGTGCACATCGTTGTCGAGCACGTTCACCGTGGCCACGTCTCCGGCGCGCACCACCACGTCGTCGGGGTTCGGGCGCGGAGGATCCAGCTTCGGCGGAGCGGGAACGGGGATCACATTGATCTCACCGGTGGAGACCCCATTGCCGTTCGAGACCGTGTACTTCACCTTCGTCGGCTCGGTCAGTCCCCTGACGTCGGTGACGCGGACAAAACTATTGCGTTCCACGGAGACCGTGAACGGCGCATCCTTCGGAACGTCGGCACCGGTGAGCACCAGGACACCACCGGCCGGGTCGGAGTCGTTGCCCAGCACGTTGACCAGGACATCCTGGCCGGCCGGCAGCAGGGCGACGTCGCGCACTGCAACGGGATTGCCGGAGTTCTGCTCGGGATCCTTCACGTCGATGCGGATCAACCCGGGTGCACTGGCTGGACCATTGGTCGCCACGTACTTGGCATAGAACGTTCCGGTGCGTTGGCCCTTGATGGTGACGGTTCCCGTATCGGAATTGCCCTTCAGGTCCAGGCCATTCACCGATTCGACGTTGGCCAGCCGCAGTTCGGTGCCGCTGGGATCGGTGTCGTTCTCCAACGGGGAGAACGTCACTTCCTCGCCGATGTTCGCGGTCACGTGGTCCGTAGCGGTCACCGGAGGCGTCGCCGACTTGGCCAGGACCTCCACGATCACGCGGCCCTGGGCTCCTTCGCGACCATCGGACACCTGGACGGTGAGCTCCTTGCGGCCCACCTTCTTGCCGTTGTCCTGGAAGGTCAGTGCACCATCGGGACGGACCCGGACGACGTCCTTGTCCTCGCTGGACCCGCCGAGCAGCTGCAAGTCATCCCCGTCGGGATCCTTCCAGTCGCTGAGGATGTCCTGCGTGACGGACTCGCCCTGCTGCACGCGCAGGGTCGTCACCCGCTCCTGCGTCGGCTTGTGGTTCTCCCCCTTGGGCACCACCCGAACGCTGGCCGTGCCGGTGTCCTGGCCGCCGCGGCCGTCGTCGGCCTTGTAGGCGAACGAGGTCCGCCCGGTCGCATCGTCGGGCACCACCAGTTGGAAGCCGGTGCCATCGTGGATTTGCTGCAGGGTGCCGATCGAGGGCTGCTTGCCCTCCAGCGACGCGGTCAGCAGGTCACCATCCGGATCCACGTCGTTGAACAGGACGGGCAAGGCAGTGGTGCGCCCGGCCCGGACGCCGAAGGTATCGGGTTTGGTGATGGGCTTCTTGTTGTCCTTGGTCCGGTTGGGCAGTTCGATGGCGTCGGTGATCTCCTTGGAGTCCTCCTTCTTCGCCTCGCCCTTGCCCTTCGGCGGCTCCAGATCGCTCCAGTTGCTGACGATCTGCATGCCGTCGTTGACCAACCAGACCTGCCCGGAGGTCACGTCATTGAGCACGACGACGTCACGATTGACCCGGAATTCGAGCTCCGCGGTGCTGGGCATCTCCGGGACTTTTTGGGAAACGTCCTGGCCGTCGTCCTCGCAGTCCCGCAGGTACTCGGCACTTCCCTGCCACGCGGCATAGGTGCAATCCCCCACGCGTACCGGCTGGATCGGCGTCCCACTCGATTTCAGCGGAAGGTATTCCGCCTCCCCACCCTTCAGCGGAACGTTGGCCAGCTTGTTGCCCAGGGCGATGGCCACATGGTCGGCCTGCGGACCGGTGGCCTGGAGCTTGCCCCCGTTGGGGTCCACCACGGTGGAGGTCTTGCCGTCCGAGGTGATGACCGTGCCGGCACCCTCGTCAAAGAGGACTGCCGTGTCACCGACCACGGTGAGCTGGAGTTTGGCTCCGCTGGGGATGGAGTCGACGTGCTTGCGCGATTCCTCCGAGAAGCTGCCGTCGTCCTGACGCGTCCAGCTGATGAATTCCTGGGCGTCCACGTCGACCGCCCAGACCCTGTCGTCCTTGCCGACCGCGGTGAGGACCTTGCCCTTGGCATCGATCAACGGCGGGGAATCCTGCGAGGCGAAGCTGCCGAGCTCCTCGGTGGCGGTGGCGTAGACGATGCCGTGGTCGGCGTCGGCGACGGAGACCACGTCGGAACCGTAGGAGAACGACGAGTTGGCCGGGAGCGCGTTGTCATCGGCGAACTGGACCATGGCCGGGTCGATGGTCGTCAGGGCGCCCTGTTCGAGGTTGCGGACGAAGACCTTGTCGGCGTTTTGTTCCAGGTCGTAGCTGGGCAGCGGGGTCAGCACGCCGCCGTCGAGCACCTTGGACTGGTAGTTGAGGTGGCCCACCTTGTTGAGGGTCTTGTTGACCACCCAGACGCCGCCGTCGTTCAGATCGACGTCAGCGGTCTTGAAACCCGGGTAGATGATGGCCCCGGTGATGGCGAGGGCTGAGACGACCGATACCGCTGCCGCCTTGAAGCCCGTGCTTTTGCCCGGGCTCGCTCCCCATCGGGACATGTTCTGGTTTCCTCATCAAGTCGCGTTCGTCCGTGCCCCCCAACGGGACGCAGAACCGGCCATCAGTGATTCTAGTGGATGGATGAACTCGGCGACATGGGGAGAACTCCCCATACGCCGAGTCCCACACCAGCAAACACACAGGTTTCCCCCAGATACTCGTCCGACCAGTGGATCCCGGAGATGCCCGCTCCTAGTCAGCGTACGGCCAGGTCCAATCCTCGTTGGACCACTCCGTGAGGCCACCCTTGGTCATTTTGATGCTCAGGGGAAGGTTTTCGTTCTTCGCGTTCTTGCAATTCAGCGGAGCCCGCTTCTTCCCACTGCCGCCGATTTCCACCAAAGTGGTGTTCTCGTTGATCTTGCGACGTCCGCCATCCCCGTAGCACGTGGCCGTCCACGTCCCGGCATAGTTCCGGGTGTAGCCGTGCACGTCCACGTCGATCTGCGTGCATTCCGTTCCGCAACCCGTTGACGGTTTTCCGGCGACGATCTTGGTGCTCGGGTTCGGCGCGGGTGTTTGCTTCTTCGACGTCCCGGAAACCGACCAGCTGTTCTTCTGTCCCGCCGCATCCGTTGCCGTGATGGTCAGGGTCAGCTTTTGCTCCCGGTCGGGATCCAGCCCGCCGGCCGTGTAGCTGCCCTTCGAGGCATTGACCGATCCCACCCCGCCGTTGATGGAAGCCTTGAGCGTGGTCTTGCGTCCGTTGTCATAGGCGCCCACGTTGCCGTTCCAATTGAAGGCGACGGACTTGGTGGTGCTGGAGGACTTCCTGCCACCTCCATCGCGTAGCGGGCCATAGGAGCTCGTGGAGTTGGAGGCGCGGCTGGGATCACCGGCCCCTGCCGCGTTGAGGGCACGCACCCGCCACGAGTGTGGCGATCCGTTCTTGTCCGTGGCGATGACCGCCCCGGACCCACCGATGGACTTCCAGGCTCCGCCGTCAGTGGAGTACTGGTACCCGGTGATGGCCGAGCCGTTGGCTCCTGGCTTGGAGAAATTCAGTTGGACCTTGTTGTTGGCGCCGGTGGCCTTGGCCGTTGGCTTGCCGGTCGCCTTGGGGCGACCGTAGGGGGTGACTGCCGTCGACCGGCCGCTCTCGGGGGAAGTGCCCACTTTGTTCTTCGCCACGACGGAGAAGGTGTAGGAGCCGGTGGTCTTCAGCCCGGTGACTGCCTGCTGCGTCGCGGTGGAAGAGACGGTCCGCACCACGGATCCCCCCTCATGGACCTTGAGCGTATAGCCCTGGATGGCCGCACCATTGTTGTTCGGTGCCTTCCAGTCCACGTTGACGACCCCGCCATTGACGTTGGACTGGGAGCGGACGGCGACGGGCGCCGTCGGCTTGAACGGCTTGCCGGCCGGGATCACCGACGCGGAGTAGGTGCTCCATGGCGAGGGCTTGTCCGCCTTGTTCACGGCCTGGACCCTGAACTGGTAGGCGACGCCGTTCTTCAGGCCCTTCCACGTGTGGCCGGTCCCGGTCACCCCGGAAACCTGGCTGACGCCGGTGGCCGGTGCAGGTGAGATCTCCAGGTTGTAACTGGTGACCGCTGAACCGCGGCTGACCGGCGCGGCCCACTTCACGCTGGCCTGTTCATCGCCCGAGGTGCCCGTCGGTGCCCCCGGCTGTTCCGGTTCAACGTCGGGCCGGGCATCGGCGGATGCCGCAGACGCCTCGGATTCACCCACGGCATTGGTGGCGGTCACGGTGAAGTTGTACACGTGGTCGTTCTTTAGGCCAGTGATGGTGCAGGTCGTCGTCTGGCAGGTCTGCTTCACACCGTCACCGGCCACGGTGTAGGACTCGACGGGGGCGCCGTTGTTCGACGGCGCATCCCAGCTCAGCGCTACCTTCCCATCGCCGGTCGACTCCACCAGCGGCAGGCCGGGGGCATCGGGTTTGCCCTTGACGTTGAGGGTGACGTTGCCGGTGGCCTGCCGGTCGGGGTCCCCTGTCACATCGCCGATCGTGTACTGGACGGTCAGCGTCCCGACGAAGTCCTTCGCGGGGGTGACGGCGACCTTTCCACCGCGGATCTCGGCGCCGCCGTCCCCCTGCTGCCCGGTGACACCGATGAGCTCCAGCGGCCCTTCATCGGCGTACGGGTTGTGGTCGTTGGCCAGCACATCGACGACTTCCGTGCGGCCCTGCTGGGCCTCGTCGACGGTGTCATCATTGGCGACGGGCTTCTCACGGGTGGAAGCCAGGACATTGATCGCGATATTGGCCGAGACCGGGTCGTTCTCCCCGTCGGTCACGGATACCTTGACGGCTCCTTGGGTCCCCTTCGGGGTCTTGGCATCGGCTTCGGCCGTCAGGATGTGGCCATCCACCAGCTTCACGCCCACCCCATCGATGTTCGACTCGCCCACGGAGAACGCGAGTTTCCCCGCGTCGTCGGGGTCCGGGTCGCTGGCGATCTGGCGCAGGTCAAGACGTGCAGCATCTTCACCCTGGGCGACGTCCAGGGAGTTGGATTGGATCGTCGGCGGCTTGTTGTCTTCCGGCCGCGGCAGCACCTTGATCGGAATCGAGAGCACGCTGGTGAGTCCATCCCGATCGTCCGGGCCGGAACCGTCCGTGACCTCGACCGTGACGGAGGCCGGACCCGAGTATTCCTTGTCCGCCGTGAAGGTCAGGGCCGTGGCCGATTTGACCAGTTCGCCGTCGTTCTCCGGCACGGAGGTGACCTTGTCCTCCTCGGTCAGCCGCGGCTGGTGTCCGTCGCGGACCTTGACCAACTCGCCGAGATCCAGCGCCAGGGTCTCCCCGGCCATGATCTCCTGGGGTTTGTCGCTGCGCAGCACCGGACGCGCCCCGCCGGCACCGGGAACGATGGCGAACGCCGTGGATTCCAGCTCATCCTGGTCGGTGATCGTGTAGGCGATGACCTGGGACTTGTCCCCCACCTTGACCTTGAGCTGGTTGTCACCGGTGATGCTGGCCGAGCCCGGTTTATCCGGCAGGGCCACCTTGAGGTCATCGACCCGCCCATCCGGGTCCTCGTCGTTCTCCAGGATCGGGAGGGTGACCTCGTCCTTGCCGACCGTCTCCTGCAGGGAGGCGCGGTCGTCGCGCGCGATCGGGGCCAGGAGCTTGGCTTCCGGATCGGCCTCGACGGTCAACGTGGCACTAGCCGTTCCGCCCCGGCCGTCACTGATGTTGTAGCGGATCGACAACGATCCCTTTTCCTTGGGCGAGGTCACCTGGATGCGTCCGTTGACGACCTGGGCATCGACGCCATCGGAGGCACGGAGATCGTCGACGAGCGTGGTGCGGTCTCCGTCCGGATCGGAGTCGTTGGACATCACATCAACCGCAACCGGGCGGTCGGGGCGCACTGTGATGGAGTCGTTGACCGCGGTCGGCGGGTTGTTCTCCGACGACAACGGGGCAATGCCGACCATGACAGTGCCGGTGGCACGGGCGCCCAGCCGGTCTTCGACGACGTAGGAGAACACATCGGTGCCGGAGGCGGTGTTGCTGGCCGTGTACTCGATGGACGAGCCCTTGACCTTGGCCGATCCCAGTTTCGGAGCCTCGCCCAGTTGCACCAGGGTGACGGAGTCGCCGTCCGGGTCGATGCCGCCCAACGGGATCTGGATGGCGGTGCTCCCACCGGCAAAGACCCGGCCCGTCACCTGTTCGGGAGACGGCGGCGCATTCGATTCCAGGTCCACGGGCTGGACGTGGAAGTTGATCCGCGCGTTGGCTTCTTGGCCGTCGGGGCCTGCCACGGTGTAGACGGCCGATACCGTCCGTGGTTTGCCGTCGAATTCGCCGGAGCGGAAGCGCACGGTGTCGTCGGCGACGCTGACCAGCGACCCCTCGCCCAGGTTGTCCGCTTCCTTCAGCCCCGGCCGCAGGGTCAGCTCGGCCCCATTGGGGTGGATGTCGTTCTCCAGCACGTCGACCGTGGCGACGTCTCCGGCCCGGACGACGACGTCATCCGGGTTGGGCCGCGGTGGATCCAGTTTCGGGGGCGCAGGCACCGGGATCACATTGATCTCGCCGGTGGAGGCGCCGTTGCCGTTGGAGACGGTGTATTTGACCTTGGTTGGTTCGGTCAGTCCGCGCACGTCGGTGACGCGGACAAAGCTGTTGCGTTCCACGGAGACCGTGAAGGGGGCATCGTCGGGGACGTCGGCACCGGTGAGGACCAGGACCCCGCCTGCCGGGTCGGAGTCGTTGCCCAGGACATTGACCAGGACGTCCTGGCCAGCGGGAAGCAAGGCCACGTCGCGGACCGCGACCGGGTTTCCCGAATTCTGCTCGGGGTCCTTTACGTCGATGCGGATCAGCCCCGGGGCACTGGCTGGCCCATTGGTGGCGACGTACTTCGCGTAGAACGTCCCGGTCCGTTGGCCACGGATGGTGACGGTGCCGGTATCCGAGTTGCTCTTCAGCTCCACTCCGGTCACCGATTCGACGTTGGCCAACCGCAATTCCGTCCCGCTGGGATCGGCATCGTTCTCCAACGGCGAGAAGGTCACTTCCTCCCCGACGTTCGCGGTCACATGGTCGGTGGCGGTCACCGGCGGCGTGGCGGATTTGGCCAGCGTCTCCACCACGATGCGGCCTTGGGCTCCTTCGCGGCCGTCGGACACCTGGACGGTGAGCTCCTTGCGGCCCACCTTCTTGCCGTTGTCCTGGAACGTCAGCGCCCCGTCGGGCCGGACGCGGACGACGTCCTGGTCCTCGCTGGAGGCGCCGAGGAGCTGGAGGTCATCACCGTCCGGGTCCTTCCAGTCGCTCAACACATCCTGGGTGACGGATTCGCCCTGCTGGACGCGCAGCGTCGTCACGCGTTCCTGGGTGGGCTTCTGGTTTTCCCCCTCCGGAACCACCCGGATGCCGGCGGTGCCCGTCGCCCGGCCGCCACGGCCATCGTTCGCCTCATAGGTGAACGAGGTGCGGCCGGAGGCGTCCGCGGGCACGACGAGCTGGAAGCCCGTGCCGTCATGGATCTGCTGCAGGGTCCCGACGGACGGTTGTTTTCCCTGCAGGTCCGCCGTGAGGAGGTCGCCGTCGGGGTCCACATCGTTGAACAGGACCGGCAACGCAGTGGTGCGCCCGGCCCGGACGCCGAAGTCATCGGGCTTGGTGATGGGCTTCTTGTTGTCCTTGGTCCGGTTCGGAAGCTCGATGGCGTCGGTGATCTCCTTGGAGTCCTCCTTCTTCGCCTCGCCCTTGCCCTTCGGCGGTTCCAGATCGCTCCAGTTGCTGACGATCTGCATGCCTTCGTTGACCAGCCACACCTGGCCGGACGCCACGTCATTGAGCACGACGACGTCACGATTGACCCGGAATTTCAATTCAGCGGTGCTGGGCATTTCCGGAACCGTCTGGGAGACGTCCTGCCCGTCGTCTGCGCAATCACGCAGGTACTCCCCGCTCCCCTGCCAGGCGGCGTAGGTGCAGTCACCGACCCGTACCGGCTGGATGGGTGTTCCGCTGGTCTTCAGGGCCACGTAGTCCGCCTCGCCACCTCCCAGGGAGACGTTGGCCAGCTTGTTGCCCAGGGCGATGGCCGCGTGGCCGGCGTCCGGTCCGGGGGCCTGCAGCTTCCCGCCGGCGGGGTCCACGACGGTGGAGGTCTTGCCGTCCGAGGTGATCACGGTGCCGGCGCCCTCGTCGAAGAGGACCGCCGTCTCCCCCACGACGGTCAACTGGAGTTTGGCCCCACCGGGGATCGCGTCGACATGCTTCTTCGATTTCTCCCGGAACGATCCGTCAGGCTGCCGGGTCCAGCTGATGAAGTCCTGCGCATCAACGTCCACGGCCCACACCCGGTCGTCCTCGCCCACGGCCGTGAGGACCTTGCCCTGGGCGTCGATCAATGGCGGGGTGTCCTGGGAGGCAAAGCTTCCGAGCTCGTCGGTCCCGGTGGCGTAGACGATGCCGTGATCGGCATCGGCGACGGAGACGACTCCTGTCCCGTGCGAGAAGGAAGAGTTGGCCGGCAAGGCGTTGTCGTCGGCAAACTGGACCATGGCCGGATCGATCGTCGTCAGGGCTCCCTGTTCCATGTTGCGCACGAAGACCTGGTTGGCGTTCTGCTCGAGGTCGTAGTCCGGAAGAGGGGTGAGGATCCCGCCGTCGAGCACCTTGGACTGGTAGTTGAGGTGGCCCACCTTGTTCAGCGTCTTGTTGACCACCCACACGCCGCCGTCGTTCAGATCCACATCCGCGGTCTTGAAACCCGGGTAGATGATCGCCCCGGTGATGGCCAATGCCGAGACGACCGAGACGGCAGCTGCCTTGAAGCCCGTGCTCTTGCCTGGGCGTGTTCCCCATCGGGACATGTTCTATGGTCCTCATCCACCGTCTGATTCCGTGCCCCCCAAAGGACGCAGAATTGGGCCAACACCCAGTCTAGAGGATGGATGAAACGCCGGGGACGGTCCGCCGGCGTGCAGGGGCTAGTCGAGGATCAGGCCTTCGCCCTCGCCCATGGAGAGGACCACGGGGTTGATGTCGCCGAAGCCGCGTACCTGCGTGGTGGGCTGTGGGCTCAGCACGAAGCGGGGATCCCCCTCGAGGGTGCCGGCCGTGACCGAGTCGGTCCAGACCGTCCCGGGGTCGGCGAGCGCCGTCAGCCGGGACGCCAGGTTGACCGTGGGTCCGTAGACATCGCCCAGGCGGGAGAGGATCCGGCCCCAGACCACCGAGACGCGGGCCTTGGGCAGGAAGTCGTCGTTCGCGAATTCGGTGGCCAGGGACAGCGAGATCTGCGCGCCGGCCTGGGGCGTCTCCGCGATGAAGAGCACTTCGTCGCCGATGGTCTTGACCAGGCGCCCGCCGCCGACGGAGATGATTTCGGCGCACTTGTTCTCGAAGCGTTGCACCATCTGTGCCAGCGTGCGTTCGTTCATGCGGCGGGACAGTGAGGTGTAGGAGACCAGGTCGGCGAATCCGACGGCACGGGCCAGGGGCAACGGGGCGTCGTCCTCGCTGCCGTCGCGTCCCTCCTCGCTGGAGGCCAGCCCGGATTCGGCCCGGACGCCGAGGCGGTGTACCGCTGAGTTGAGCTGCCGGCGCCACGAGTAGACCAGCAGCTTCTCCAGCGGATCGATCAGGTCCGGCAGGCGATCCACCAGCCGACGGCGGGCCTCGGGGTCGCTGACGCCCTGGTTCTGGACCATGTCCTCCACGAGTGCCTCGATCTGCCAGACGACCATGCGATCGGTCATCTGTCCGATGG
Source organism: Arthrobacter rhombi (assembly GCF_039526245.1). Lineage (NCBI taxonomy): Bacteria > Bacillati > Actinomycetota > Actinomycetes > Micrococcales > Micrococcaceae > Arthrobacter > Arthrobacter rhombi. The sequence continues at coordinate 16,711 of NZ_BAAAIV010000015.1, read as the reverse complement.
ACCGGGTGATCGAGACGGCGGCCTCTTCGGTCAGGTTGGAGGAGCGCACATTGCCCAGGATGGTCTGGATCGCGTCGAGGTCGTTCTCGGTGAAGGCGACATCGTCATCGCCCAGGTTGGGGAAGCCGAGGGCGCGCCAGAGTTTGCGGGCGCTGAGCAGTGAGATCCCGGCGGCGGCGGCCACATCGCGGCGGCGCATGGTGCGCTTGGACCCCAGCAGCAACATCTCCAGGCCCTGGGCGGATTCCTTGACCTTTTCGCGTTCGAGCGCCTGGACCAGCGGCAGGGCACGGGTTTCCGGGCCGGCGTCCGGGCTCAGCGCCGGCAGCGAGCCGGTGCTGGTGCGCTGCGGTTCGGGATCGGCGAGGCGGGCCCGGTCAGCGGCGTCGTGATCCGAGGTTTCGGATTCCGTGCCGCCGGCGGACGGAGCGGGGGTCACGATCGGCAGGGAGGCGGTCCGGGGTGTGGGCTCCTGGCCGGGGGTCGCGGGGTTGTCCGCTTCCTGCTCACCGGCTGCCTGCCCATCATCCATGTCCAATCCCATCCACACGTTCCTCTGTTCCCATATCTACACCATCGAACCCCATGGATCTGGGTAAACGCTCAATGGCCGTCACCACCAGCCACCGGAAGCGCTCCACCTGCGGCAGATGCGGCAGCCGGACCGGCCCGTTCGGCGTCTCCAGCACCAGCGCCCCGGAGCCGCTTCCACGCTCCAGCAGTTTCTGGCTGGTGCGCAGCGTCCTGACGAAGGCCAGCGGCAGTTCCCACTGGTTCTTCGCCGCGAGCCCGCGGCGCACCACCACCCGTTGGCTGGTCAAGAAGACGATGGTCCGGCGCCAGCGCAACAACGGGATCAGACACCAGGCCAGCACCAGGACAGCAGCCACGATCGGGACCACCACCTGCAGCAGCGGCACGGTGTCCAGCACCGCCTGCGGCAGGTCCTCGCGGGTGAGCGTGCCCATGGCGAAGGCGGCCAGCGCGGCGATGCCGATGAAGAGGACAGCTGGACGGTTCAGGACACGGCGGTGCGCACGGGTCTTGACGATCACCCACTCGTCCTCCGCCAGGCGCAGCCGCATTGTGTCCTTCCGATCCGTTTCCATCAATTCTAGGCGTGCCGGCTGACCGGTTGGCCCGGGGCTCAGGCGTAGCGGCCGTCGGTGCGGCGCAGATGGACCACATCGCCGGCGCGGACTGCAGTGGTCGTGCCGTCGGCGGCCCGCACGCTCAGGGCCCCGTCGGATTCGAGTCCGACGGCGGTGCCCTCCAGGGAGGTGCCTCCGGGCAGTTCCGCCCGGACCGGCGCGCCGAGGGTGGCCATCAGCGCGGCGACCCGCTCGCGCAGGCTGTCGCCGCCGTCGATTGGCGCGTCGGCGCGGCCGCCGGCGCGCAGGAAACCCGAGTAGAGGCGGGCCACTGCGCGCAGGTAGGCGGTCAGCAGCACTGTGGTGTCCACGGTGGTCGCCTGCTCGAGCAGCAGCGAGGTGGCCGTGGGAACGGGGAGTTCGTCGCGTTCGAGCGTGACGTTGACGCCGGCACCGACGACGACGGCGGGTGGCCCCTTGGGCGCGGGCACCAGCTGCGCCAGGACGCCGGCGACCTTGCGGCCCGCGACGATCACATCATTGGGCCACTTCAATTCGGCGTGCACCCCGGCGCTCTCGCGCAGTGCGGTGGCCAGGGCGGTTGCGCACAGCATGGAGAGCCAGCCGTAGGTGTCAGCCGGGGCAGGGGCACCACCGGGAGCCGGGCGCAACAGGATGCTGACCGCCAGCGAACTGCACGGCGGCGCCTGCCAGGTCCGCTCCAGGCGCCCCCGCCCTGCAGATTGGAAGTCGGTGGCCAGGACGCTGACCTCTTTCCACTGCCCGGGGCCCGCGGCGAAGGCAGCCGCCAGGTCGGTATTGGTCGATCCCGTCGATTCCACGACGTCCAGCCGGTGGATGGTTCCCGGCTCGACGAGGTCGCGGCGCAGGGTTGCGGCATCGAGTGGGGCGCGCACCAGGGGGGAATCGTTCATGGATTCAACCCTAGCCCGTGGGCCCACCCGGTGACATGGCAAGGCCCCGGGCCGCCGACCGTCCCTTTAGAGGAACATGTCGGGGAACAGCTGGTCCTCCGGTGCTCCCATGCTGTAACTGGTGAAGTCGGTGATGCCCTCGGAGCGCAGCACGTCCTCGTCGATGAAGAAGTTGCCGGTGCACTCGGCCGCCGGGCGGGCCAGGATGACGGCCGCAGCGTCGGAGACGATCGAGTCCTTGCGTGCCCCGCCGATGATCTTCTCGCCGCCGGGCAGGTTGCGGATGGCCGCGGTGTTGATGATCGTGGCCGGCCACAGCGAGTTCACGGCGATGCCGTCGCCGCGCAGTTCCTCGGCCAGTCCCAGCGTGGTCAGCGACATCCCGTACTTGGCCATTGTGTAGGCCAGGTTGGCTCCGGCCCATTTCGGGTCCAGGTTCAGTGGCGGGGACAACGTGAGGATGTGGGGGTTGTCGGAGGCGCGCAGGGCATCCAGGCTCAGCTTGGAGAGCAGGAAGGTCCCGCGGACGTTGATGTCCTGCATCAGGTCGTAGCGCTTCATCGACACGGCGTCCGTCGTGGAGAGGTCGATCGCCGAGGCGTTGTTCACCACGATGTCGATGCCGCCGAACTCGGCCACGGTCGCCTCGACGGCGCCCTGGACGTCCTCGTCGTTGCGCACGTCCCCGACGATCGGCAGGGCCTTCACACCCAGTGCGCGGATCTGCTCGGCCGCGGTGTAGACGGTCCCCTCCAGTGAGGGGTGGGCCGTGGCCGTCTTGGCCATCAAGGCGATGTTCGCCCCGCCGGCGGCCAGCTGCAGGGCAATGGCCAGGCCAATGCCCCGGCTGCCGCCACTCATCAGGACAGTGCGCCCGGCGAAGGGGCGGGCCTCAGCGGCTGCGTCGACGGAAGGGTTCTGGGGTGCTGGAGACTCGGTCATGGCACCAGCCTACGGGAAGTCGGGAACAAATGTTACCCGTGAGTAACATCGGATTTCTGACCGTATCCCGCCCATCTGGACCCGGCGACTTTGTAGGGTTCCTACAGCCAACCCGGCGGTCCGCGTCACTAGACTGGCCATGCGGGCACGTTGGTTGTGCCATTCCTACTATTTTCAAACAGACGGGAGTCTCCCGCATGAGCGAGACCGGCCTCCAGAACGTGGACGAACAGATCGACGTGTCCACCACCGCGGGCAAGATCGCCGACTTCCGGCGCCGGCAATCGCTGTCGCAGGCCCCCTCGGGAGAAGCGGCCATCGAGAAGCAGCACGCGCGCGGCAAGAACACCGCCCGCGAGCGCATCGGGATGCTGCTGGATGAGGGCTCCTTCGTCGAATTCGACGCCCTGGCAGTACACCGCACCACCGCCTTCGGCATGGATGCCAAGCACCCCCTCGGCGACGGCGTCGTCTCCGGCCACGGCACGGTCGACGGCCGCCTGGTGGCCGTCTACTCGCAGGACTTCACCGTCTACGGCGGCTCACTGAGCAAGGTCAACGGCGAGAAGATCGTCAAGGTCCAGGAATTCGCGTTGCGCAACGGCTGCCCGGTCGTGGGCATCAACGACGGCGGCGGCGCGCGCATCCAGGAGGGCGTCGCCTCGCTGGCGATGTTCGCGGACATCTTCCGCAACAACGTCCACGCCTCCGGCGTCGTCCCGCAGATCTCCATCATCCTGGGCCCCTGCGCCGGCGGTGCGGCCTACTCCCCCGCCCTGACCGACTTCGTGGTCATGGTGGACAAGACCAGCCACATGTTCATCACCGGCCCCGACGTCATCAAGACCGTCACGGGCGAGGAGGTCGACATGGAGACGCTCGGCGGCGCCCGGCAGCACAACGCCAACACCGGCACCGCCACCTACCTGGCCTCCGACGAGTCCGACGCGATCGACTTCGTGAGGGAGCTGCTGGACTACCTGCCCTCGAACAACCTCACCGAGGCACCCCCCGTGGAATTCGAGGAGGAGCTGGAGGTCACCGCGGCCGACCTGGACCTGGACGCGCTGATCCCGGATTCGGCCAACCAGCCCTATGACATGCGCACGGTCATCGAGCACATCGTCGACGACGGCGCCTTCCTGGAGATGCAGTCGCTCTACGCGCCCAACGTGATGATCGGCTACGCCCGCGTCGAGGGCCGCAGCATCGGCATCGTGGCCAACCAGCCCCTGCAGTTCGCCGGCACCCTGGACATCGCCGCCTCGGAGAAGGCGGCACGCTTCGTACGCCACTGCGACGCGTTCGGCATCCCGATCCTCACCCTCGTGGACGTCCCCGGTTTCCTGCCGGGCAAGGACCAGGAGTTCCAGGGCATCATCCGCCGCGGCGCCAAGCTGCTCTTCGCCTACGCCGAGGCCACCGTGCCGAAGCTGACCGTCATCACCCGCAAGGCCTATGGCGGCGCCTACATCGTCATGGGTTCCAAGAAGCTCGGCGCCGACCTGAACCTCGCCTGGCCCACCGCCCAGATCGGCGTCATGGGCGCCCAGGGTGCGGTCAACATCCTCTACCGCCGCGACCTGGCGGCCATCGCCGAGGCCGGCGGGGACGTCGAGGCCCGCCGCACCGAGATCATCGAGGGCTACGAGGCCGAACTGCTCAACCCCTACCAGGCGGCCGAACTCGGCTACATCGACGCGGTCATCGCCCCGGCGGACACCCGCACGCAGATCGTCCGCGGCCTGCGCGCCCTGCGCGACAAGCACGCCTCGCTGCCGGCCAAGAAGCACGGGAACATCCCGCTGTGACCGGGACGCAGGAAACCCAGCACGACGGCGGTGCCTCCTCGGCGGGCACCGCGCCGGCGCTGTTCACCGTGGTCAAGGGCAACCCCGATGCCGAGGAGATCGCTGCCCTGACAGCAGTCCTGGCGGCGATGTCCGGTGGGGCGTCGGACACCCCGGATGACACCGGCACCGGCGGCTCACGCCGTGACGCGCTGCGTTCCCAGGCCCGGCGTCGCCGCCAGCTCTCGGGGCATCCCGGCGCCTGGCGCAGCGGCCGGTTCTAAACCGGGGCATTTCCGCGAGGCAAAACCCTTCAACAAGGACTTCACAAGCGGCTAGTCTGGTCACTATGACCAACGCCACACCTGAGACCACCCGGACCCCGAGCGCCATCGACGCCGTCGCCGACCGCTTCTTCGACCGCCTGCTCGAGCTCGCCCCGGACTTCGCCACCTCGCTGGGCATCCCCGGCCACGAGACCGAGTATTCCGACTACTCCCCCGCCGGGCAGGATGCCTACGCAGCTGCGGCGCGTGAAACCCTTGAGGCCCTCGAGGGCCTGGAACCGGTCGACGACGTGGACGCCATCACCCTGGATGCCATGCGAGAACGCCTCGGGCTGGACCTGGAGCTGCACGCCACCGGGATCACCGAGCTGAACAACATCGCCTGCCCGGCCCAGGACATCCGTGCGATCTTCGACCTGATGCCCACCGACACTGCGGAACAGTGGGGGCATATCGCCGGTCGCCTCGCCAACGTCGGTGCCGCCCTCGACGGCTACATCGACTCACTGCGCACCAGCCGGGATGCGGGCCACGTCGCGGCGATACGACAGGTACGCATCGTCATCGAACAGGCTCGTGACTATGCCAAGGACGGCGGCTTCTTCACCTCCCTGGCGGCCAACGCAGCTCCGGCCGACGGCACGCTCGACGATTCCCTGAAAAAGGACCTGGCCAGGAACGCCGCCGACGCGGCGGCCGCCTACACCCGGCTGGCCGACTTCCTGGAAACCGAGCTGCTGCCCGTCGCCCCGGAAAAGGATGCCGTGGGCCGGGAGTACTACTCGCTGTGCTCACGCCGCTTCATCGGTGCAGCCGTGGACCTGGACGAGACCTACGCGTGGGGCGTGGCCGAACTGGACCGGCTGATCGCCGAACAGGAACAGGTCGCCGAGAAGGTCAAGCCCGGTGCCTCGATTGCCGAAGCAAAGGAGATCCTCAACGCCGATGCGGCCCGCCAGCTCAAGGGCACCGACGAGTTGAAGGCCTGGATGCAGGAAAAGGCCGACCGAGCCGTCGCAGATCTGGCCGGGGTGCACTTCGACATCCCCGATGCCATGCGCCAGCTTGAATGCATGATCGCCCCCACCCAGGAAGGCGGCATCTACTACACCGGCCCCTCGGACGACTTCAGTCGCCCCGGGCGCATGTGGTGGTCCGTTCCGGCCGGCGAGGACGAGTTCACCACCTGGGCCGAGACCACCACCGTCTACCACGAGGGCGTGCCAGGCCACCACCTGCAGGTCGGCACCGCCACCTACCGCAAGGACACCCTGAACAACTGGCGCCGCAACGCCTGCTGGGTTTCCGGCCATGGAGAAGGCTGGGCGCTCTACGCCGAACGCCTGATGCTGGACCTGGGCTACCTGGCCGATCCGGGCGACCATATGGGGATGCTGGACATGCAGCGGATGCGCGCGGCCCGCGTGGTGTTCGACATCGGCGTGCACCTGGAACTGGACATGCCCGAACGCTGGGGCTCCGGCCCGTGGACCCCGGAGAAGGGGTATGACTTCCTGTCCAAGCACCTGGACATCTCCGAGGGCCAGCGCAAGTTCGAGTTCACCCGCTACCTCGGCTGGCCGGGCCAGGCCCCGTCCTACAAGGTGGGCCAGCGGCTCTGGGAGCAGATCCGCGACGCCCGCCGCGAGGCCGAGGGCGATGACTTCAACCTGCGCGCCTTCCACACCCAGGCGCTGAACATGGGCTCCGTCGGCCTGGATACGCTGCGCCGGGCCCTGCTGCCCGCCGGCTGACCCGACCAGCACACCAGCACCACCACCCGCCGGTGCCTCCCGATCCACCCCGGTCAGGGAGACACCGGCGTCGTGCTTCCGGGAATGCGTCGCTGGCGTGAGAGATAGGCCACCTGCGGATCGGGAATGCCCCGGCGCATCCCTTGGGGCGCACGGGATGCGCGGGAGGCCGGGGAGAGAGGCCCCGACACCCGCGCGTCATAAAGCGCAACAACGACTCCCTCCGGTGTAGTTTGCCGCCCTACCGTCGTCCGGTGAGCACATCAACCGCACCCCACCGCAAACTTCCCCGCTGGGCCACCGCCTTCGGGCCCCAGATCGTCGCCGGGCTGATCCTCGGCGTCGTCCTGGGTCTGGTCGCCAAGTACACCGGCAGCACCGAGGACGCCCCGAACGCGCTCGGCGTCACGCTGGACACCATCGGCTCCAGCTACGTCTCGCTGCTGCGCGCCGCGGTCATCCCGCTGATCTTCTTCGCCGTGGTCGCCTCGATCGCCAACCTGGCCCAGGTCACCAACGCGGCCCGTCTGGCGTGGCGGACCATCCTCTGGTTCGGCATCACCGCGCTGATCGCCGTGCTGATCGGCATGGGCCTGGGCACCATCTTCCAGCCCGGGGCCAACACCGGGCAGTCCGCCCCGGCCGACTACAGCGGCAAGACCGGCGACTGGTGGGCCTTCCTCACCGGGCTGATCCCGCAGAACTTCCTGGGCCTGGAGTCCAGCACGAAGATCACCGACGGTGTCGCGGACACCAGCATCGATTTCAATGTGCTCCAGATCCTGGTCATCGCCGTGGCGGTGGGCGTCGCCGCGTTGAAGGTCGGCTCGGCAGCCAAGCCGTTCCTGGACCTGAGCGCCTCGCTGCTCTCCATCATCCAGAAGGTCCTGTGGTGGATCATCCGCCTGGCGCCGCTGGGCACCGTGGGCCTGATCGGCAACGCCACCGCGTCCTACGGCTGGGACACCATGGGAGCGCTGGGCAAGTTCGTCGTGGCGATCTACGTCGGGCTCGCCCTGGTGCTGTTCGTGGTCTACCCGATCCTGGTACGTGCCCACGGGCTGAATGTGCGCTCCTACTACTCCGGCGTGTGGCCGGCAGTGCAGCTGGGCTTCGTCTCCCGCTCCTCCATCGGCACGCTGCCGTTGACCCAGCGAGTGACCGAACGCAACCTCGGGGTGCCGCGCGGCTACGCCTCCTTCGCCGTGCCGCTGGGGGCCACCACCAAGATGGACGGTTGCGCCGCGATCTACCCGGCAGTGGCTGCGATCTTCGTTGCCCAGTTCTTCGGCATCCAGCTCGATGTCACGCAGTACATCCTCATCGCGATCGTCTCCGTGCTGGGGTCCGCCGCCACCGCGGGAACCACCGGCGCCGTGGTGATGCTGACCCTGACGCTGTCCACGCTGGGCCTGCCCCTGGCCGGCGTGGGCCTGCTGCTGGCCGTGGACCCGATCATCGACATGGGCCGCACCGCGGTCAACGTCGCCGGCCAGGCGCTGGTCCCGGTGATCGTCGCCAAGCGCGAGGGCATCCTGGACCTGGAGCTCTACAACGCACCGCGCAACGGCAACCCGTTCGCCGACGAGTTCGCCGCCGCCCAGGACGAGGCGGCAGCCGATACCACCACTGTCGACGGCGCCCCGGCGGCCGTCGCCGAGGACGCGGTGCCCGCCACGCGCTGACCCGCTCCTCTCGGCAGCGGGGCTCCTACCGTCTTCGGTAGGGGCCCCGCTCTCGTGCGCCCTGCCAGATCCGGAGCCCCCGCCCCGATTCCCAGCGTTTGCACAGAGTGCAAAGTTGCACCTAGTGTAATTCGGGTGAGTCCACTGCCAGATCCTCCCTCCGCCCCCGCGTCCCGTCGCGAAATCAACAAGACGGCCACACGGACCGCCATCGTCGATGCCGCGCACCGTCTGCTCCTGGAGCAGGGCCCGGAGGCCGTCACCGCCGATCGGATCGCCGAGGCCGCGGGGGTATCGCGGCGGACGTTCTTCAACTACTTCCCCACCCTCGAGTCCGCGCTGAACGATCCGACGGACGCGTTCGTGGAGCACGTGCTGGACATCTTCGCCGAGCAGCCCCGCGAGCTGCCCATCATGGCGGCAGCGGTCAACGCCCTCAACGGGCTGGCGGACCGGAGCCTGCTGGCGCCCCTGGCCGAACTGGTCGCCGCCGCCCACTCCAACCCCCAGCTCGACCGGCTCCAGCTGGAATCGTGGAACGACTGCGCTGCCCGGTTGGTCCAGGCCATCGTCGACCGGTTGCCCGGTACCGATCCGCTCACCGCCTCGGTGTTCGCCAACTCCATCATCGGGGCCGGCCGCGCCGCCTTCGAGTACTGGATCGTCAACGCCGCCGGCGACCTGTCCGACGCCTCGCTGGCCATCCTGCAGGAAAACCTGACCACCGCGCTGGCCCAGTTGCGCGACGGTTTCCCCACCCTGAACGTCCCGGCCGTCCCGGCCACGACCCGAGAGGCCTGATCCATGGCCACCTTCCTCTACAAGCTCGGCCGCATGGCCTACCGCCGCCGCTGGATCTTCGTGTCCGCGTGGCTCGTGGCCCTGCTGGCCATCGGCGCGTCGGCCGGCGCCTTCATGGGCACGCTGAGCAACAGCTTCTCCATCCCCGGCACCGAGACCCAACGGGCCCTGGACAAGCTGAAGGCCGAGATGCCCGAATTCTCCGGCGGCAGCGGCTCGATCGTCTACCAGACGGCCGACGGATCGCGTTTCACCACCGCCCAGAAGGAGGCCATCGGCGACTCGCTCCACGACCTCAAGGGGTTGAAGGACGTGCGGGAGGCCTCGAACCCCTTCACCACGCAGAAGCAGCTCGACAACGCAGCCGTCCAGGTCAAGAAGGGCGACGAGAAACTCGCCGACGGCCGCCAAAAGCTCGAAGACGGCAAGAAGCAACTGGCCGACGGCAAGAAGAAGATCACCGCAAATCAAAAGAAGATCACTGACGGGCGCGCCGAGCTGAAGAAGGCCCAGGCCAAGATCGACGACGGCAAGAAGCAGCTGGCCGACGCCAAGGCCCAGCTTGCCGAGGGCAAGCAGAAGCTGGCCGCACCAAGCGCCCAGATCGCCGACGGCCGCCAGAAGCTGCAGGCCGCCAAGAACCAGCTGGCCGCCGGGCAACAGCAGTACGATGCCGGAGCCGCCAAGATCGCTTCCGGCAAGTCCCAACTCGCCCAGGGCGAGAAGGATCTGCAGGCCAACGAGCAGAAGATCGCCTCCGGCCAGGAGCAATACGATGCCGGCGCGGCCGCGCTGGCCCAGAAGTTCGGCGTCTCCTCGCTGTCCCAGGTTCCCGGCGCGATCTCCTCCAAACAGCGGGACATCGACCAGGGCAACCAGCAGCTCGATGACGTCCAGAAGCTCCTGGACGCAGGACTCCCGGCACCCATGACCCAAAAGCAGGTCGACGCGCAGCGCGCCGAGCTGAAGAAGGGCCAGGCCGGGCTCGACCAGGCATCCGCCGGGGTGGAGAAGCTCAACGCCTCCAAGAAGCAGCTCGATTCCGGGGCCGCCCAACTGGCCCAGGGCAAGAAGACCCTGGCCGCCAAGAAACCCGAACTGGCGGCCGGCGAGAAGAAACTCAAGGCCTCCAAGAAACAGCTCGACTCCGGGCGCGCCAAGATCGCCGCCAACGAGAAGAAGCTCAACGCCGGCGCAGCGCAGCTCGCCGCCGGACAGGCCAAGATCGACTCCGGGGCGCGTGAGATCGCCGCCAACGAGGCCAAGCTCACCGCCGGCCAGCAGGAGATCGACCAAAACAAGGCCAAGCTCGATGCCGGGGAGAAGGAACTCAAGGCAGCCCAGGACAAGCTGCCCGCGTCCGAACAGAAACTCAAGGACTCCGAGAAGAAGCTCGAGGACGGGCAGAAGGACCTGGCCCTGGGTGCCCGCAAGGCCCAGTCGACCGAGGGCATGCGTTTCGTCTCCCAGGACGGGACCACCGCAGCGGTCAACGTCAGCTTCGTCGGCTCAGCCGATGCCCTGACTCCCGAGGTCCGCCAGAAGATCCAGGACATTGCCGGAGCCGCCACGTCGACGGGGCTGAAGGTCGATTACTCCAAGGACATCGTCCAGGACATCTCCTCCATCTTCGGCTCAGCGGAGATCATCGGCCTGGTGATTGCCGCCGTCGTGCTCATGGTCATGCTCGGCACCCTGGTCGCCGCCGGCCTGCCCTTGGTGATGGCAGTGCTGGGCGTGGGTGCCGGTGTGGGCGGCACGCTGGCCCTGTCCAGCGTGATCGAAATGGCCTCCATCACCCCGGCCCTGGCCCTGATGCTGGGCCTGGCCGTGGGCATCGACTATTCGCTGTTCATCGTGCACCGCCACCGCCGCCAGCTGCTGGACGGCATGGACATGGAGGAATCCATCGGCCGGGCGACGGGAACCAGCGGCAACGCCGTGGTCTTCGCCGGCCTGACGGTCATCATCGCCCTCTCGGCGTTGGCGGTCCCGGGCCTGCCCTTCCTCTCGATCCTGGGGCTCTCCGCTGCCTTCACGGTCGCCATGGCCGTGCTGATCGCCATCACCCTGACCCCGGCGCTGCTGGGGTTCATCGGGACCAAGCTCGTCAGCAAGCGGGCCTGGCGCAAGGCCGCCGCGAACACGGCGACGGATGCCTCGGCAGCCGGCACCGCTGCGGGGCATGCCGCCGAGAGCACCGACTCCGCCGCCCACCCGAACGCCGCGGGCAACCGCGGATGGGGCGCCTTCGTCACCCGGCGCCCGGTTCTCATGGGCGTGGTCGGGGTCCTCCTGCTGGGCATCATGGCCCTGCCGGCCCTGCAATTGCGCACCGCCCTGCCCGATGGCAGCGCCGAGCCGGTCGACTCCAGCGCCCACCAGGCGTATGACCTGCTCAGCGAGAAGTTCGGCGCCGGCTACAACGGCCCCATCATCGCGGTTGCCGACCTGCCCCAGGGGCTCAACGCCCAACAGGCCGAGGCCAAGACACTGGATATCGCCGACCAGCTGCGCGACATCAACGGGGTCGTCGCAGCGGTCCCCGTGGGCAACAACGACGCACACACCCTGGGTGTGCTGCAGATCGTGCCCCAGGACGGCCCCGCGAGCCAGGCGACCGAACAGGTCGTCGCCGACATCCGCAACGCGTCGCCGCAGATCGAATCCGAGACGGGCTCCCATCTGGCCTTGACCGGCCAGGTGACCGCGCAGATCGACGTCTCCGAACGCATTTCGGAAGTGGTGCCGCTCTACCTGGGCATCGTCGTCGGGCTGTCGCTGATCCTGCTGCTGCTGGTCTTCCGGTCGATCGTCGTGCCGCTGCTGGCCACCGCAGGGTTCCTGCTCTCGCTCGTCGCATCCTTCGGCGCCACCGTGGCGGTCTACCAGTGGGGCTGGCTCTCGGGGCTGTTCGGCGTGGAGACGCCTGGCCCCATCATGAGCTTCCTGCCCATCCTGCTCACCGGCATCCTGTTCGGTTTGGCGATGGACTACCAGGTCTTCCTGGTCTCGGGCATGCGTGAATCGTTTGTCCATGGGGGCAAGGCGCGTTCCGCAGTCCGCTCCGGGTTCGCCCATTCCGCACCGGTGGTGACCGCCGCGGCACTGATCATGACCAGCGTGTTCGCCGGCTTCATCTTCTCCCACCTGACGATGATCCGGGCGATCGGCTTCTCGCTGGCCATCGGCGTGATCCTGGACGCGTTCGTGGTCCGCATGACCATCACCCCGGCGATCATGCACCTGCTCGGACGCCACGCCTGGTACATCCCGAAGTGGCTGGATCGGCTCCTGCCGGACGTCGACGTCGAGGGATCGAAAATCGCGGCCCTGTCCACCGGTGGCGCAGCCGGATCGACCGGCGGACCCGCCGGCGGTGCGGGCCCGAGCAACGGAGGACCCCACGGAGGCCCGGACGGAAATGCTGGCCCCGACGCCGGGGGCCCCGGCCACGGAGCCCACCGCGGGGAGCCGGAAGCCGGAGCCGTCGAGGCCGAGGATTCCAACGCCTGGTTCCCCTTCGGTGACGCCCACGATCCGGACGAACGCCAGGACGCATTACGGTAGTTCCATGAGCGCCCACCACACTGCCCCGGCCGACGTCGACACCTCCACCGCCGATTCCGGCTCCGCGGAGGAACTGCCACTGCTGGTCCTGGCCTCGCAGTCCCCCGGACGTGCCAGGATCCTGGCCGACGCGGGGATCGGCTTCGAGGCCATCGTCTCGGCGGTCGATGAGGAGGCAGCAGTCGCCGAGGCCACCGAGCGCCTCGGCGGCGAGCTGGACCCGCAGTCGATGGCCCTGCTGCTCGCCCGGACCAAGGCCGAAGCCGTCGCCTCCCTGGAGGCGACGGACGGCGCCGTCGTCCTGGGTTGCGACTCGGTCTTCGAACTCGACGGCGTCCCCTACGGCAAGCCCTACACCCCCGAGGTCGCCATCGAACGGTGGCAGTCCATGCGCGGGCGCACCGGCATCCTGCACACCGGCCACTGGCTGGTGGACAACCGAAGCACGGAGGAGGACGACGGCGGCACTGGTGCCACGCTGGGCACCGTCGCCTCCGCCTCGGTCACCTTCGCCGAGGTGACCGACGCGGAGATCGAGGCCTACGTCGCCACCGGCGAACCACTCCCCTGCGCCGGCGGGTTCACCATCGATGGGCGCGGCTCGGCGTTCATCACGGGCATCGAGGGTGATCCGCACACCGTGGTGGGCCTGTCGGTCAGCACGTTGCGGACCCTGTTGGCCTCGGCGGACCTGACGATCATGGACCTCTGGGCCTGACCCGGACAGTCCCACTGGAAAGTACTTGCCAATCTGGAAAGTACTTTCTATGCTGAAGTGGTGGTCGTCGCATCCAGCGACTTCCCTCAATCAGCAAGGAGTCGCCATGCAGGCAACCGCGGAGCCCCGGATCAACGGCCAGCGTTACGCCTGGATCGGCTACGCGCTGGGCATCGCCTGCATGGCCGCACTCTTCATCACCGGCCTCGCCATGGGCAAGCCGCAGCTCACCGTCATGGCCAGCAGCATGACAGTGATCCTCGGCGCCGTGTGGGCCTCCACCGCGGCCACTGCCCGCAAGCGCTCCACTAGTGCGATCGGAACGCAGGACACTGGAATCGTCGTCGCGCGGGAGGCCGGGGAAGCGCAGCCGTCCGCCCAGGCGGCACGTGAACTCCTGAACGAAGCAAGCCGCCTGGAATCGGCAGCGCGCTCCGGAGCCGGCTGGCCACACATTGCCATGCTCCTGGGCTTGGGCGCGATCACCTCACTGAGCATGCTGGCGTTCTGGTTCGTCGGCAGGTTCGACGAATCTCTGGTGGCCTTGCCCCTGGTTGCCATGCTCATCTGGCTGGGGATCTTCATGGCCTTCATGATGGTCTTCGGACGATCCACCAAGCGTGGGTTCGGACGACGCTGGATGACGTTCATGATGATCTGGGCGGGCCTCTGGGTCATCGGCATCCTGCTCGCCAGCACCCTGCTCACGGGGCAGCTCTGGTTCGCCATCGTGATCGCCACGGCCATCACCATCAATTCAGTGGTCGGCGCCTGGCTCGAGGCCCGCGCATGAGCGCCCCGGAGCCACACGATGAGCATCCCCGGCTCAAGCTCTCCGACCAGCTGGCCCACCCCGTCCGCTTCTCGATGGTCGCGGCGATTGCCGGTACTGACGAATCCGAGTTCGGGGTCATCCGCGACCATCTCCAGGTCAGCGATTCGGTATTAAGCCGCCAGGCCTCCCAGCTCGAGGAAGCCGGCATCGTGAAGATCCGCAAGGGCTTCGTCGGCAAGCGTCCCCGGACCTGGTTCTCGCTGACTCCAACGGGCCGGGAAATCTGGGAGCAGCACCTGGCGGCGCTTCGCGAGATCGCTGGAACCTGACCCCTATGGCTGATCAGCGGCGTTGAGCACGATATCCGCGATCTTCTTCCGGTAGGTCGCCAGCGAGTGCTTTTCTTCAGCGGCAATCGCGTCGGTGGCTGCGTGCGTCGAGAAGTACTCCCACTCCCGGTAGACCCGCTCCAGGGCGTCGGCGATGCCCTGGTCATCGTTGGGCTCGACATAAATGGCCGATTCATACCCCCGAGCAGCCTCCCGGAGACCACTCGTGTTGCTGACGACGACCGGCCGGCCCGCAAGGATTCCCTCGACTGCGGTATTGCCGAAGGGCTCGTCCACCGTCGAAGGAACTACGAGAGCATCGGCGTCGTCCAATAGCGGCCAAATGTCCGGCGTAAATCCCGTAAAAGATACGTCGCCTTGTATGCCCAGGGTACTAACCAGGTTGCGCAATTCGTCAGCAAACTGCTCTTTGCCTTCAAAAGCTGCACCGGCAATAGTTAGGTGTGCGCGAATGCCTCGCTGCTTGAGCTCATGAATTGCCCGGACCGCCACGTGAGGCCCCTTCCGCTCCGACAGGCGGCCGAGGAACAACACTCGAAGCTCACCGTTCAAGTCTGGACGCGGAGCGGTTCGCTCGGCCGGCCCCGGCACCCCGTTGTATACGACAGAACTTCTAGCAGCCAAAGCCGGGAAACAATCGGCTAGCACTCGGGTGCTGAAATCGCTGTTGAGCACCACCTTGTGCGAAAGGAGGTGCGGAGCATATATGGCCTTACGCACCCTGCGACTAGCAGATGCCTCCGCCTCATGGATATGAGTCACGACGGGAATACCAAGGACCCGTGCCAACAAAGGCCACATAGGCAAGGTAATCGTATTGACCAGAATTACGTCCGGGCGGTACTGATAGACGACACGGATACCAGCTACGAGACCCACAGCAGCGTCTCGGACCAATGAAGGCCAGTTTCGCGGGCGCAGAAGCATCTTGCGAAGCACTAACGACGGGCCACGGACTGTCGTTGCCCCTTCAGCTCTCAAGAGTTGGTGCAGCGGCCCCTTTGCGGGGATACACACGACAACGCTTGCTCCCTCTTCCAGCAAGCCAATGGCACTCTCCAACACAACTCGGTCAGACCCGTAGAGCTCCGCACCAGGGTGCACGATCAGGCATTTCCTCATTGCGTTGTCTTGCTTCTTCATCGTTCTCCTTGCGGTGTCCTCATGTATGAGGGCTTAGCCCATCCTGGAAATATGTCACCCACTGTGCGGCGCCGACGACTCCAGATAGGCTGTAGGTACAGCTCTATACAATCGGGGTAGTGCTGGTGGAGGCGAAAAGTGAGCAGGCATCAATCTGGCCGAGGGCCTATATCTACCCTAGTCGTCTGCACGGCAAATATTTGCCGCTCTCCTACGGCTGGTTTCGCCCTCTCCCAGTTCCCGTTCCTCAGTGTACAAAGCGCCGGGATCCGAGCATCAAGCGGAGAAGGAATCTGCTCGTCAGCTGCAGTTCGAATACGCGACTTCCCGGGCGGTGCAGACTATGTTGATTCATTTGTTTCCCGCCCCATAAATTTTTTCAATGTCTCAGACTTCGAACTCATTTTGACGGCCACGAGTTCTATCCGCGGAGCATTAGTCCAGAAGTACCCCGAAATTCGGGATAGGACGTTCACTCTCATCGAGTCGAAGCTGCTCGCCGCGAGCCGCCTCGAAGATCAAGAAACCTCAATCCTCACTCACGACGGGCCAAGTTCTGTTCTCAGCCATCGGCGCGGAACACTTCCCACCCCTGCCCCCCGAAAACGCTGGTTTGGCGGCACGGATGCTCCGCCAATGGACTTGGCCGATACGCATGGCATCCAGCGCCCCCGCCGGCACACAGGCACTGTTAGCAAGGCGCTAGACGTCGGCAATCAGCTTGGTACAAGTCTTGGACATTGGAACTTACTGCACGACTGATCGATCCCGGTTCGGGTGGCAGACGACATGTGGATAGTTTCAAGATTGGACTTTGAGGTCATCGATGCTCACCACGACTGGACCGTTAGCAGCCCCGCCGCCCAAATA
>NZ_BAAAIV010000014.1:1438-7973 GCF_039526245.1 Arthrobacter rhombi | reverse complement strand
GGTGACGAGGGGGCTGATGGTTCGGATTCCTCGGATCCTGATGCCGGTGGTGTTGCTCCGGGTACGGATCCAGGAACAGGAAGCGACGGCGCGACTGACGGTTCTGATAACCCGGGCGCCGTTTCTGATAACCCGGTAACGGACCCGGGGAACTCAGGAACGGTGTCTGAGGGAACCGGAAACGATTCAGGCAGCATCGGCTCGGATTCAGAGGCGCCTGGCACATCTGCCGGTTCGGAAATCTCGGCTTCGGCCGGGTCCGCGCATGGGCAGGGCGGCAACGCGAGCTCCATCGTGCGGGCGTCTGACCAGACCTCGGCTGAATCCGGAGCCGTGGGCACGGGATCGATCGGGACTGGCTCGAATGACGGTTCGATGGTTTCCGCCCAAGCCAATGGCCTGAGCGGCTCTTCGGCGAACGGCGCAGATTCCGGTACGGCGATCGACTCTGCATCCAACGATGGGGCGCTCGCCAAGACGGGGGCGACAGCCGGTTCGCTGGCGCTTGTCGGGGGACTTCTGGTCCTGGTCGGTTGCGCCGCGTTTGGCTTCCGCCGGTTCCTCGGAGCCAAGTAACAGGAGCCAACAGGCGGGTGTGTTGGCGATCCTTATACGGGATCCACCAACACACCCGTCATGGTTCCTGTCGTCAATCTGCCCATCAATGTTGATGGCAATACCGTCTCCGTCATTGGCGACAACCCGGTCACGACCCCGGTGTCAGCTGGACCGAAGAGCCGGGGACTGATCCGGAGAATCCAGGAACGGACCCAGAGAACCCGGGCATGTCCGTAGAAAAGGGCGATGGTGTCACGCCAACCGCCCCGGGCAACGGACAAGCAGGGTCGACCGTCGACAACGGCGAGACTGCCCAGAGTGGTCTCGTCGTGACCGGCGAATTCGCCGGTGTGGTCGTGCAACAAGAGATGACTGGGATCGCAGTTGGCACCGCAGGCGCACGTGAACCGACGCCGAACGCTAGCGGTTCCACGCGTGGAGCCGACCTGCTGGCCCACACGTGTGCCAACACCGGTCCGCTGGTGTGGTTTGGCCGCGCTGGGCCTTCGCCGCAGGTTCGGGGTTAAGTAGTCCCGATCCCAATAAGCCGGTGCGTCAACGCTTCCTCTCCCCTGGGGAGCGTTGACGTGCCATCCAAAGAGAGCCCGGGTTCTGGGAACGTTGAAGGTTCCGGAACCCGGGCTCTCGAACGTGAGCCTGATTGCATGTTGGCCGAGTCTTCGGGAGATGAGCGGACCGGCATTGCGGAGAAGAACTCATCGCCGGTCGCGTCTTCTTTGCACCCTTCGACACTGATGAGGGGCGCATTTGCCAGTTGGGCCGTCACGTTTCGAGCACTGCTGGACTGGTCTGATTCCGGTTCGGCGGCTGTGCGTTGCAACGATGGACGAGGCATGGCCAACAGGTGAACTGTGGTTGAACGGGTATCGTAGGGGTACTAATCTTCCATGGGCCCGGAATCGGGCTAGCAGTCAAAGGCAGTCGGCAAACAAGCGGACTTCTGAAACGCGAGGTGTTGCCATGTCCGGCCGGATTCCCAATGTCGCCCGACGGGTCGGCGTCATCGTCGGACGGATTTTGGTTTATGCGCTGATCTGGGCCGGGCTGGTGTTGCTCATTGCCGCCCTCGGAATCCGCTTCTATTGGGGCAAGATCTCGGTCGGCCAGATGCTCCTGAACCTCGTCTCCATTGATCCCGACGGCGGCGGTGGCTCCATTGTCTGGGTCGGTATCGTCGCCATTGGCGTCGTCCCACTGCTCATCACCGTCGGAATCGCCCTGTGGCAGCATTCGCGGCGCCGCAAGCGTCGGCTGCGCGGGGACACCCTGAGTTCGCGACGCCCTCGCTGGATCATGCGATCCATCTCCACTGTTCTGGTGGCCGCGGTGGTCGTCGGCGGGACCACAGCCTTCGCCACGACCGTCGGCGTGGGCGATTACATCAAGGCCGCCAACTCCCCGTACGACATTGGCAACTATTTCGTGCAGCCGAAGGTCACCAGCGCCGAACACAAGCGCAACGTCGTTTTGATCTACCTCGAGTCCGGCGAGGGCACCCTGGCCAATGACCAGCTTTTCGAGAAGGACGCCTTCGCTCCGCTGGAGAAGGCCACCCAGGAAGTGGATGGTTGGAAGAGCATCAAGGACTTCCAGCAATACGACGGCGGCGGCTGGACCATGGCGGGAATTACCTCGACCCAGTGCGGCATCCCCCTGAAGGGTGCCGGCTCCGCCGGCGGTAGCGGTGCGCTCAACGAACTCGGAGCCGACGTCAAGTCCTACCTCGGAGGCTCCACGTGCGCCGGAGACGTCCTGAAGGAACAGGGGTACAAGAGCGTCTTCCTCGGCGGTGCCAACGGCGCCTTCGCCGCCAAGGGCACCTTCCTGAAGGGGCATGGATACTCCGAGGAGAAGGACCTCTCGGACTGGCGCGCCGCCGGTGAGCCGGCGAAGAACTTCCGGCCCGACTGGGGCCTGAGCGATGGACGCCTCATGGCGCACGCCAAGACGGAGATTGACCAGCTGCACGCAGAGGCCGAGAAGACCGGCCAGCCGTTCAACCTGTCCATGCTGACGCTCGATACGCACGAGCCGGTCCACATCTACGACTATTGCAAGGTGGACACGAAGAACGAGGTGACGTCCGCGTTCTTCTGCTCCATGACGCAGGTCGCGGGCTTCGTGGACTACATGAAGGAAAAGGGCTACCTCGACGACACCGCCGTGGTGATCATGGGCGATCACCTCAAGCACATGAGCGCCGGCGACGCATTCCACGAGCAGCTGGACAACCACAAGAACCGCACGATCTTCAACCGAATCTGGGTTCCGGGCGACGATCAGAAGACGCAGCTTCGGCCGAGGGTCGACCAGCTGAACATGTACCCCACGATTCTGGAGGCTGCTGGCCTCACCCTGAAGGATCATGAGGCAGGACTAGGCGTTTCCGCCTTTACCTCGAAAGTCCCGGAAAGTTCGGCCCAGGCCATGGATCCAGAGGCATACACCGAGCTGCTCAACTCGCGTTCGCCGGGGTTCTACACCCGGGCCTGGGCGGGCCAACCCGTCGCCCCCTAGTGTCCTCCGCGGTCCTTCGGCCCAGGAAGGGGCGGCGATCGTTGCACCCGATCTGGGCTCGGCGGCGTTTGTCCCGCGAGTGCGCCAGCGGTAACTTTCGCGGCTGCCGAATCGACGGCGGAAGCCCCCTGCGACCTTCGGCGATGGGAAGAGGCGGCCGTCCCCAGACGAGTTGGCACGGCGCGAGCGGCTCATGACTAGAGCAAGAAAATACGTGACGGCGCTGAAGGAAACATTGCCTGAATAGTGGCCCCACCCCTTGTGGGGCCAGTGCGCGGTATGCCAGACTCCCCGTGGACCAGCCGACCAGCTCGGCAGTACAGACACGAGGACTGATCATGAAGCCAACCTCCGCCCGCCGCCGCATGGCGGCAATCCCCCTGACGCTTGCCTTCGCCCTGGCCTCGATGCAGGTCCCTGCTTCGGCAAGCCCTGCGGATCCTGGTGCCGCATCGCCCGACCAGTCGGCCCAGGTGGCGCAGAAGATCGCGGACGCTTTGGCCCAGGACGAACTTCCGGCCGCCGAGCGTCGGAAGCTGGCCACCGAGGCGGTGGAGGCGCTGAAGATGCCGGAACTCCCTGCGCAGATGGGGCAAGGTGCACGGCGGATTGCGGAAACGGGCAGCGCCCAGGTTCCCACGCGTGCCGAGCTGGCTCAGTTGGCCCAGGAAGCCGGGGGAACGGACGTTTCGATCCCCGCACGGGACCGTGGCCAGGTTTCAGCCCTAGCGGCGGCGGTGGCCCCCGCCTACACCTCGGGTAATGGCTGGTGGCGACCGCCGGGCGTGCCGGGCGTGGATGTCTCCAGCCACCAGGGAAATGTCGACTGGGCCTATGCCTATGGCAAGGGAGCACGCTTCGCGTACGTCAAGGCGACTCAATCGTGGCCGAGCACGCTGTATAAGAACCCCTACTTCAACCAGCAGTACAACGGTTCCTACAAAGCCGGGCTGATCCGCGGCGCTTACCACTTCGCCATGCCGGCAACGTCCAGCGGAACCACCCAGGCGCGCCAATTCGTCGCCAACGGTGGCGGCTGGTCCGCCGACGGCAAGACCATGCCGCCGCTGCTGGACATCGAATGGAACCCCTACAGCGCTGCCGACTACCCGCAGGGCAAAGGCAGCTCCTGCTTCGGCATGACACCGACCCAGCTCACGACGTGGATCGCCGCTTTCGGCAATGAGGTCAAGCGGCTCACCGGAAGAGTTCCGATGATCTACACCGCCAGTTCGTGGTGGAACGAATGCACGAACAAATCCACGAAGTTCAAGGGGTGGCCCCTGCACATCGCGCGCTACCCCTCCGCCGCCCAGGACACCCCGGGCGCCTTGCCCGGAGGGTGGCCCATCTACAGTGTGTGGCAGTACTCGACGACCACCGGCTTCATCAGCCCGACCAAGGGCGTGGATGGCAACGTCTTCAACGGCAGCCTGGCGGGGCTCAAGAAGTTCGCCGGGGTCGCTGGGTAGTTTCCGGAGCCCGGGTGCTGCCGGCAGCAGGGAGTGTTTGTAGGCTTGCTGACGATTACTGCGTGTTTTCCCGTCCGGGCAGACGCCCGCCGTGCCGATGAGGAGCAAGAGCGACGATGGCCAACGATGAGCTCCGAGCCCAACTGGACGAGGTCTTCGTTGCCCGGGACCGGGAGGACATGGCCCCTACCATCGAGGCGTTCTCGCGCATCCTGGAACAGCACCCGGAAGACCCGATGGCGTTGTACGAGCTGGGCGGCGCCTACGATACCGATGGCCAGGAAGCCGTGGCTGCCGAGTACTACCGCCAGGCGATGGGCGCCGGGCTCGAAGGGCGGTGGCTTCGTCAGTGCTACCTGCAATACGGCAGCACCCTGCGCAACATGGGGCGTGTGGAGGAGAGCCTGGCCCTGTTCGACGACGGGATCCGGGCTTTTCCCAAGTCGGAAACCCTGGTGCTCTTCAAGGCACTGACCCTGCATGCTGCGGGAAAGCCCAGCGCGGCCCTCGGATCAGTGCTCCGCTTGATCGCCGATCGGTTTCCCACTGACGAGGTCCTCCGTTACGAGGCGGCATTGCGGGGGAACGCCGCCTACTTGGAATCCGTCGACGGCGGCACCCCGGAGCCGTCCTGACCAGAATTCCCCTCACCAATCCCGGTCAGCGGAAGCTGACCGGGTACCTGCCCCGCAGTGCTCCGTGGCGCCAGGGACTCAGCGCCAGCCGAGTCCTGGTGCCACGTGTTCCAGGATTGCCTCGATGACGTGGGCGTTGTAGTCGACGCCCAGCTGGTTCGGGACCGTGAGCAGCAGGGTGTCAGCGGTGGCGACCGCCTCGTCCTCGGCGAGCTTCTCGATCAGCTCATCGGGGGCTCCGGCATAGGAGCGGCCGAAGACGGCGCGCGTCTTCTCGTCGATGTTGCCCACCTGGTCGGAGCTGTAGCGGTCACGGCCGAAGTACTGCCAATCGCGCTCGTCCGTGAGGGCGAAGATGCTGCGGCTGACCGAGACGCGCGGTTCGCGTGCGTGGCCGGTTTCCTTCCATGCCTGCCGGTAGAGCTCGATCTGCTCGGCCTGCTGGACGTGGAACGGCTTGCCGGACTCGTCGTCCTTGAGCGTGGAGCTCTGCAGGTTCATGCCGAGCTTCGCCGCCCACACCGCCGTCGCGTTCGACCCGGATCCCCACCAGATGCGCTCGCGCAGGCCCTCCGAATGCGGCTCCACGCGCAGCAGGCCGGGGGGATTCGGGAACATCGGGTGCGGGCTGGGCTCCGCGAAGCCCTCTCCGGTGAGCACCTCGAGAAGGCGTTCGGTGTGCCGGCGGCCCATGTCGGCGTCCGACTCGCCCTCGGCGGGGGAGAAGCCGAAGTGGCGCCACCCGTCGATGACCTGCTCGGGTGAGCCACGGCTGATCCCCAACTGCAGTCGGCCACCCGAGATGACGTCGGCCGCGCCGGCGTCCTCGGCCATGTAGAGCGGGTTCTCGTAGCGCATGTCGATCACGCCGGTGCCGATCTCGATCCGGCTGGTCCGCGCGCCGATGGCCGCGAGCAGCGGGAACGGGGAGGCGTATTGCTGCGCAAAGTGGTGGACGCGGAAGTAGGCGCCGTCGGCGCCGAGCTCCTCGGCCGCGACCGAGAGGTCGATGGCCTGCAGCAGCGCGTCGGAGGCATTGCGCGTGCCGGACTGAGGATGGTCGGTCCAGTGGCCGAAGGACAAAAATCCGATGTTCTTCACACCACTATCAAACCCCATGCCGGCGATTCCTATTCCGCGTGGTGGTTAGGCAATGAGTACGACGGCGGAAAGGGGGCTTTGCCAGGGCCACCTCACCGGGCGCCGTGGTGCCCTGGGCGGCTGCGGACCTTCTGGGTACAACCGGCGTGGAGGGTCGGGGAGAAGTTCGTGGTTCGGGAGGCGAACCTTGGGTCGCCTCAGGACGACGGAGACGAAAAGCGGGCGGCCCTG
>NZ_BAAAIV010000014.1:0-1405 GCF_039526245.1 Arthrobacter rhombi | reverse complement strand
GGCCTCAGATGACGAAGTCGAGAGCCAGGATCAGGATGAGGGAGATGACCGAAGCCAGGCTCATGGCAACGGTGTGGGTCTTGAACGTGCCACGTGTCGACAGTCCGAGCAGCTCCTTGAACATCCAGAAGAAGTTGCTGCTGACGTGCGGCAGGAACAACGCGCCGGAACCCGCGGCCAATGCCACGAGCACTACCGGAACCCCGAGGCTGCCCGCGAGCGGTGCGAGGATGCCGGCAGCGGTGATGACGGAGATCGAAATCGAGCCAAGGGCGATGTGCAGGACGGCCGCGATGACCCAGACCAGCAACAGTGCGGGCAAGATGCTCGAGGCGAAGTAACCGGAAAGGATGTCGGCCAGGCCAGAGGCCTCAATGACCATGCCCAGGGAGCCACTGACACCGCTGAGGACCAGGATGGGCCCGCAGGTGACGAGGCTTTCCGCGACGCCCTTGTCGACCTGGGCGCGCGGCGCCGCACGTCGGGCCAGCACGTACGAAGCGGCTGCTCCCGCGAACATGGCGAAGACGGGATCGGTGACGAAGCCCAGCACCGGATCCTCGATCTTGAGCGCGCCGAGCAGGGCGCCCAGGGCCACCAGGATGAGGGTACCGACGATGGGGGACACGGCCAGTGGCAACGGCAGCTTCCGGCCAGGCGTCGATTCGGTTTCGAGCACTGCCACCTGTGCTTGGTGGCCGGGAGCGGTGCCGTCGGTCCCGCCATCAGGGGTGCCACCGTCCGTCGGAGCCGGACCGTCAGCCCGCTCCGTGATGTCAGCACCACCGGACTCGGCAGCCTGTTCGTCATTGGGGCCCCAGTGGAGGGCACGCTTGGCAAGGAGACTGAAGACAAGCATCGTCAGCACTGCGGTGGGAAGCCCGATGGCCAGACCCCAGATGAACATCTCGCCCAAGGGCACGCCGAGCAGGCCCGCCGCGGCCAGCGCTGCCACACCCGGGACGACGAAGACTAGGCCCACTTCGATGCCAGCGGTCAGTGCGCCGCCCATGAGTGCGATTCCGCGCGGTCCCAAGCGGGGCGCGATACGCCTGGCCATGGGAGCCGTGAGCACCAGGACCACATCGGAATAAATGGACGTGAACAGGGTGCTCAGCGAAACGCTGAAGATGTACGGCAGCCGTTTCGCGCCAAAGCTGCCCACCATGCCCTCGATGAGCCGTTGCAGCGCGCCGGTCTGGGTGATCATCGATCCCATGATGACGCCGAAGCTCACGAGCAAGCCGATGTCCGCCATCACATCACCGAATCCCGCGGCGACCACCCCAGGCGTCTCGGCGGGTCCAATGGTGGTCAGCCCCAGGAAGAACGTGCCGACCACTAGATGAATAAGTCCTAATTCCGCGTGTTTGCAGAATAGACCCCCAGCAATCTCGCTGGGGGT
>NZ_BAAAIV010000013.1:0-36595 GCF_039526245.1 Arthrobacter rhombi | reverse complement strand
CCGCCTCACGTTCGGGAGCCACGCCCAGCGGGCTGGCCTCTTACACCACGCTAATGGGCACTACTGCAGGCCGGTCATTTGCCTGCAGTCCTCCAGGCCCCAGATCCGGTCTTGTTCGATGAAGGACTTCCTGGCCCACTGGTAGGCCTTTTCATGGCCTCGCGATGTTGCCTTGACCGTGATCTGGCCGATGGGCTTGCCCGCCGGATCGACCGCGACGAATGTATGCGACTTCTTGTGGACGTCCGCCCCAATTGCCACCACCATGGTAGGTACCTCCCTTTCACGCGAGGTTGAGGGTTGGGCCGGTCGGCGAACACGTCTCAGTGGGGCACCAACATGCTCCTATCAAGTCACGCCGGCCGGTTCTTCCACCGGTGGTCGACATAACGCATGCTGGCCACGACGTCTTTCGGCGACGGGCAGCCACCCTAAGAGCCAGGCCACCGGTGAAAGAATCCAACCACCGCAACACCTGCGGCGCTACCCATACTCACACTGAGGTCACCCTATCCGCTAGACACTATGACATAGGCACCCGCTGGGTGTCGTGGGACTGGAACCCCTGGTTCAAAGCAAGGCGTGGGTTGCCGGTCCTGCACTCTGTCCGTCCGTGGAGGGCGGGTGCGGACTGATAGAGCCACCGTGAGATCGGACGCAATGAGGCGCTGCACGGCTTTTTGGACCTCGAACCATCGTGCGTCCTCGGTCGAGTACTTTATTGGCTCGCTTGTTCGCCTGGTACGTGCTGATGCCGGCGACGAGCAACGACAGGGCCGCGATAATCAGGGCAATGACATCCATACGGCGATCTTGGCGTGAGACACGGACTCGAAGACGTGTCAGCGAACACCGATCATTCCGCGCAGTCTCATCATGAGATCAGACGCGTTCGACGCTATGTTCCGTGCCGCTACAGTCGACGCACTTGACGACCTGCTCATGCCAAATGCGCTCGGTGTCCTTCCTGCCGAACGACCAGCTCACACGACGAGGAAGTAACACCTCCCGTCAAAACGCTATACGCTATACCCGAACTCCACTAGGTCCTGATACGGAGCAACCTCTGGCTCCCCAATGGGAGCCGGCTTGAACCAACAGTCCGACGCAGAACGAATAGCGAATCGACCCAGACTCTCTGTGACGCTGCTCGAACATCGGCCCTTGGAGACATCGCGCCTTAGGAGGCCGCCGGCATGCTCTGAAGCTATTCGGGTCGTTGGTGAATCACCGACGGCCGGCGATCGACTTCACTTCCTCCGCTTCGAAAGCCAGGACGAAACCTGCTCTTTGAACGGCTTCAGGCGTCTGTACGCGTCACGCGCGAACGATATTTGCCACTCGAAATCCTCTTGGCGGAGCTCAGCATGAATATGAATGTAGTTTCGCGCCGTGTAGTAGCCAGCGATCTCGTGACCGAGGCTGTCGCTGAGGATACCTAAATCCACGGCAGCGGCAACCTTGCTATCAAACCGAACCTTTGACTCCTGCGTGCGGCGCGTCGCTTGAACTGCCCCGACGACGTCATCTGCGTCATCTGCATCGAGTTTACGAATGCGTTCCATGATGTAACCCGGCAGCTTCCGTTCGACCAGTGCGCTGTACTCGGATAGACGCTGGACTACCGGCTCGTTGGATGCCTCAACGAAAAGGAGATGGTGGATTGATGCTTCATAGATCGACGCGTACTGCTGAACCTGCAACTGGATCTGCGACTGCTTCGCCCACGGCTCGTCGATCCGCAGACCTTCCCAGAGCTTGTATAGATATCTTGCCGCGTAGAACTCCTGCCCAAGTCGGTCACGAAGGTCCAGGTCATCAATGAAGTCAAAGTAGTTGACGTGCCACTCGAGGTCGCCGGGCAAGTCGTTGCGGGCGTATTCCACCGTCTGTGAACGTGCAGGCTCTGGGAGGGGCATAGTCAATCCTTCGAACGTCGGTCCAGCTGTGCCCACTATACAATCGCGACCAGAGATCGCCGCGAGCACGATACATCCTCAGCGTCGCTTGCCCGAAACACCGACTAGACGTTAAACCTAAATTCAACCACGTCGCCGTCCTTCATGACGTAGTCCTTGCCTTCGATGCGCGCCTTGCCGGCTGCCTTGGCGGCAGCGGTCGAGCCAGCAGCAACCAAGTCATCGAATCCGATGACCTCGGCCTTGATGAAGCCGCGCTGGAAGTCAGTGTGGATCACCCCGGCCGCCTGCGGGGCGGTGTCGCCCTGGTGGATGGTCCAGGCCCGGGTCTCCTTCGGGCCAGCGGTCAGGTAGGTCTGCAAGCCCAGGGTGTTGAATCCGACGCGGGCCAGCTTGTCCAGGCCGGACTCGGCATAGCCGGCGTCTTCGAGCATCTCGGCGGCTTCGTCCTCTTCGAGTTCCACGAGATCGGATTCGAACTGTGCGTCCAGGAAGATGGCTTCGGCGGGCGCCACCAGGTCGGACAGGCGAGCCCGCAGGGCCTCGTCGGCCAATCCGTCCTCGTCCATGTTGAAGACGTAGATGAACGGCTTGGTGGTCATCAGCTGCAGCGAGGCGATTTCCGCAAGATCCAGCTTCGCGGCAGCGGCGCCGGCAAACAGGGTCGTCCCGGATTCGAGGACTTCCTGGGCCGTCTTGATGGCGGCCAGCAAGGAGGCATCGGCCTTCTTGGCCTTGACTTCCTTTTCCAGACGCGGCAGCTGGTTTTCAATCGTCTGCAGGTCGGCGAGGATCAGTTCGGTGGCGATCGTCTCGATGTCACCGGCCGGGTCAATCTCCCCGTTGACGTGGACCACGTCGGGATCGGAGAAGGCGCGGGTGACCTGGCAAATGGCGTCGGCCTCGCGGATGTTGGCCAGGAACTTGTTACCCAGCCCCTCCCCCTCGGACGCGCCCTTCACAATGCCGGCGATGTCGACGAACGACACCGTCGCCGGCAGGATCCGCTCGGATCCGAAGATCCCCGCAAGGACCTTCAACCGCGCATCGGGCAGGGGCACCACACCCACGTTCGGCTCAATCGTGGCGAACGGGTAGTTCGCCGCGAGAACCTGCGCGCGGGTCAGTGCATTGAACATAGTTGACTTGCCAACGTTGGGCAGTCCGACGATTCCGATAGTAAGAGCCACGGGAGACAACTCTACCTGCCCCAAACTGTCGGCGCAGGCTGGCAGAGTGGAGGCATGGACGCTTTTGCATGGGTTGTGTCGACTCTCACGCTGCTTTTGGGCCTGGTCATCGGGGCCGCGGGCCTCTGGATGCTGGGGTTGCGGGATCGCTTTTCCTCGCTCACGGAGCAGAACCGCCAGGCCACCCAGGAACTGGCCGCTGCCCAGTCATCGCTCGCCACGGCCCGCGGCCAGGTGGAATCGTTGCAGTCCCGCGCCGATGCCGACCGCGCCCGGGAGGGCGCTGACCGCCAGGTCCTCCAGGTCCTGGCACCGGTCGCGGAAAAACTCCACCAGGTCCAGCAGCAGGTGACCGTTCTGGAACGCGATCGCGTCGAACAATACGGCCAACTCAGCCAGCAGTTGAGCATGGCCGCCGAACAGGACGCAGCCATCCTGAGAACGACGTCGTCACTCGCCGGCGCACTGCGCAACACCTCGGCACGGGGCACCTGGGGTGAGGTGCAGTTGCGGCGAGTGGTCGAAGCCGCCGGGATGCTCTCACGTGTGGACTTCAACGAACAGGTCACCACATCCACCGGCAAGCGCCCCGACATGGTCATCACCCTTCCGGGTGGCAAATCGGTGGCCGTGGATTCGAAGGTTCCCCTGAACTCCTACCTGCTGGCGCAGGAGATCGACCTGCTGGCCGAGCCGGCCCGCGAGGCGGAGCGCCACGCGCTGCTCCAAGCCCATGCCAAGGCGCTACGCTCCCATGTCGATGACCTGGCCTCGAAGTCCTACTGGGAATCCATTCCGGGCAGCCCCGAACTGGTGGTCTGTTTCCTGCCGGCGGAATCGTTCCTGGCCGCCGCCGTCACCAGCGACCCCGACCTGCTGGATCATGCGTTCTCCCGCAATGTGGCCCTTGCGGCCCCAGCGACGCTGCTCTCGATTCTCAAGGGACTCTCGTTTGCCTGGCGGCAGGAGCTCCTGACGGAGAACGCCCGTGCGCTGTTCGACGAATCCCAGGAGCTCTACACCCGGCTGGGCACACTAGGCTCCCATGTCACGAAGCTCGGTTCCTCGCTGAAGTCGAGCGTGGAGAAGTACAACTCCTTCGTGGGAACGCTGGAGTCGCGGGTCCTGCCCTCGGTGCGACGGATCCAGAACCTCAACCCGGGCCACGGGGCGGACGCGGCCGACGGGGCAGGCTTGTCAGTCGCGCCGCTTGAATCGACGCCCCGGGTCCTCAGCGCCAGCGAATTGCTCTCCACGGATCCGCAACCGGATATCGGCAACGACGAGCGGAACAGCGAAAGCGCCTAGCGGCCGCCGCCGTGGCCGCCGAGACCGCGGGATGAGTCGCCGGCTTCCTTGAGCTTGGAGCGCAGTTCCTTGGGCAGCGAGAACAAGATGTCCTCCTCGGCGGTGACGACTTCCTCGGCGGGCCCAAATCCATACTCGGTCAGCAAGTCCAGCACTTCGCGGACCAGCACCTCGGGTACCGAGGCGCCGGAGGTGACGCCCACTCTGGAAATGCCTTCGAACCAGCCCTCGTCGATCTCGTTGGCGAAGTCCACGCGATGGGCGTACTTGGCCCCGTATTCGAGGGCAACTTCGACCAGGCGCACCGAGTTGGAGGAGTTTGCCGACCCGACGACGATGACCAGTTCGGCCTCGGGCGCGATCTTCTTGATGGCCGCCTGCCGGTTGGACGTGGCATAGCAGATGTCATCGCTGGGCGGGTCCTGCAGGTTCGGGAAGCGCTCGCGCAGGATGTGCACGATCTCCATCGTCTCATCGACCGAGAGCGTGGTCTGCGACAGCCAGATCAGGTGGTCCGGATCCTCGACCTCAACGGTGCGGGCCTCGGCCGGGTTGTTGACGATCGTCGTGCTCTCCGGAGCCTCGCCGAACGTCCCCTCGACCTCTTCGTGGCCCTCATGGCCGATGAGCAGGATGTGGTTGTCGGCCTTGGCGAAACGCACGGCTTCTCGGTGCACCTTGGTGACCAACGGGCACGTGGCATCGATGGTGCGCAGCTGGCGATCGGCGGCCGACTGCACGACGGCGGGGCTCACGCCATGTGCTGAAAAGACGACCAGGGCCCCCTCGGGGACCTCATCGGTCTCCTCCACGAAGATCGCACCGCGCTCCTCCAAGGTGGAGACAACGTGGATGTTGTGCACGATCTGTTTGCGCACGTACACCGGTGCACCGTAGTGCTCCAGTGCCTTCTCCACGGCGATCACGGCGCGGTCGACACCGGCGCAATATCCGCGGGGCGCGGCCAACAGCACGCGCTTGGGACCCTCGACGGGTGCGGCTGCGGCGATGTCCTCCGGGGAACGACGACGACGGGGCACCCGGGGCATGGGGACGGAAACCGGGACGGCAGGGCTGATGGACATGCCATCCATGCTATCCGTTCCTGCGGCGGTCCTCGATGCGTCGAATCACAACCCCGGCGACCACCACGATTCCGCCACCGATGAGGCAGAGGATCCCCGCCGATTCCAGCTGGCCGGACACGACAGCGGAGACATGGTCCCTGACTGCGTTGCCCAGCAACTGTCCGGCCTCCGGCACGCTGGGGCTGGCCCCGGACGGCACCACCGGCTGGCCACCGTTTCCCGCCGACCACGGATGGGTGAGCAAGACGATCGCCCAGATGCACGTCAGCAGTCCGCCCAGGGCCAGGACCGGGCCACGTCCACGGGGCTTGGCACACCCCAGGGCCGCCAAGGCTGCCACCACTGCCAGTGCGAGAGCCCCTCCCCAGAATCCGGCGGCCCACACCACCCGCGCAATGCGCAGCGAGCCCGCGGGATCGGTGCCCGGCAGGTCCAGCTCCACCGACGCGTCCACCTGCGTGGGCAGCGCCCCGGCCAGGAGCCCCAAGCCCAGGCCATCGGCGCCACTGCTGAGCCGTTTCACCCCTTGGGTGGCCAGCGTCCCCAATTCCAGGGTGGCCGTGGCAGTCTCTGCCTCCCCGTTCCGGACGGCCTCCAGCCGATGAACATACGCCACGCGGGAGTCCTCGACGCTGTCGATCCACGCCGGTTGGAACCCGCTGCTGTCCAGGACGGCCGTCACTGCCTTTTCGCTGGCGCGGTCCAGTACACCCTCCACGGCCTGCGGAACCTGCAGTCCGGCGGGGATCTGATCCACGATCCCGTGCAGGACCAACGGCGGAAGTGCCGCCCTGACCGCCTCGTCCTGGGGCAGCGACGCCGCGACGTCGCGGGCAGGACCCGGAGTGTGCGCCATCCGGTCCACTAGCGATCCCGTGACGGCTCCCAGGACCAGCAGGGATGCCAGGATCATCAGGAGCGTGGATACTGCAGTGCGCACTCAGCCCCCTCGGGTCTGTCTCGTTTCCCCCGGCGCGCCCTGAAGGACACGCCCATTTATCCCAGCCTACTGGTATGCATGTACATGGAACCGGAGCAGACCCGGACCGCACCGAGACCGGGGAGCATGAGCAGTGGAGAACCCGAACCCGCCCGAGGCGGACGGCCAACGGCCCGACGGCGGGGGTACCCTGCCACGCATGGCCGGCGACACGACCCCCGAGTCGCCCTGGCCACTGCGGGTCTTCTCCGAGAAGCTCAAGCAGCACATCGAACGCGCCCCCGCTGCCTGGATCGAGGGCCAGCTGCTGGAGGCCACCGTCCGCAACGGGCATGCCTACCTCACCATGCGCGACGTCGACGTCGAGTACTCCCTCTCGGTCAACGTCTGGGCCTCGGTCATGCGGCGTCTGGAGACCAAGCCCGAGGTCGGCTCCCGCGTGGTCGCCCGGGTGGCCCCGAACCTGTACCTGAAGACCGGCAGACTCTCCATGGTCGCCTCCGATGTCCGCCCCGTGGGCCTCGGCGATCTGCTGGCCCGCCTGGAGCGGCTGCGCCACGCATTGGCCGGCGAGGGGCTCTTCGATCCATCGCGGAAGCGCAGGCTGCCGCTGCTGCCGCAACGGATCGGGCTGATCACCGGCCGCAATTCCGACGCCGAGAATGACGTCATCCGCAACTCGACCCTGCGCTGGCCGGCAGTGGACTTCCTGGTCCGCAACACCGCAGTGCAGGGTGTCAATGCGGTTCCCGAGGTCATCGCCGCACTCCGCGAGCTGGATGCTGATCCGTCGGTGGACCTGATCGTCATCGCGCGCGGTGGCGGCGCACTGGAGGACCTGCTGCCGTTCAGTGCCGAGGAACTCGTGCGGGCCGTCGCCGACGCCACCACTCCCGTGGTCAGCGCCATCGGGCACGAGGCAGACCGTCCGATCCTGGACGACGTCGCGGACCTGCGCGCTTCCACACCGACCGACGCCGCCAAGCGGATCGTCCCCGACCTGGCCGAGGAGCGGCTCGGCATCGACCAGTCGCGCGCGCGGATGGACCGGGCCGTGTCCTTGTTCATCGACCGTGCCGGCCAACAGCTCGAGTCGCTGCGCACCCGGCCGGTCCTGTCCCATCCCGAGGGCATGGTCCAGGTGCGCAGTGAGGACCTGGAGCGCCTGCGCGAACGCTCCCACCGGTCCATCGACACGCTGCTCCGCCGGGGGCACGACGCCGTTGCCCACCTCCGCGCCCAAGTCAGGGCGCTCTCTCCCCAGCAGACACTGGACCGCGGCTACGCCGTCGTGCAGACGGCCGACGGAGCCGTGGTCCGCTCCCCCACAGATGCACCCACAGACACCGGTCTGGCCATCCGGCTGGCTCGCGGAAAACTCACCGCCGTCGTCCTCTCGACCGAGGACGATCCCCAGGAAGCGGCAGACAGGAAGGCAGCAGGATGACCGACACGGAGACGAACGCAGACATCGCCGGGCTCAGCTACGAACAGGCGCGTGAGGAACTGGTCGCCGTCGTCGCCCAGCTGGAGGCCGGCGGCGCCAGCCTGGAGCAGTCGCTCGCGCTGTGGGAACGCGGCGAGGCCCTGGCGGCGCGCTGTGAGGCCTGGCTCGAAGGGGCCCGCGAACGGCTCGATGCCGCCCGCAACCGCGCCGGCCGGGGCGATACCCCGGACGAGACCCCCGCCAACTGACGGTTACCCTGTCCGCTCCCCGCTCCCCGCTGTAGCGTGGGCATCCTCCGATGACGAGGGGTCGCTATGTTCCGCACACGGGTCCACAGCCTGAGCGTCTCCCTCGACGGCTATGCCGCCGGCGGGCACGTGAGCTTCGAGGAGCCCATCGGCGCCGCGGGTGCCCTTTTTTCCCGGTTCGATGGCCGGGTCATCGACGGGATCCAGCACGCCGACGCACCGATCACCGTCGACCGCTCCCTGACCAGCCTGTGGGGCCAGGGCATCGGCGCCGAGATCATGGGGCGCCGCAAGTTCGGACCGCAGACCGGCCCCTGGCCCGACGACGGATGGCGGGGCTGGTGGGACGACGATCCCCCCTTCCGCACACCGGTATTCGTCATGACCCACCACCCGCGGGAGCCCTTGGTCTTCGATAACGGCACCACCTTCCATTTCGTGGACGGCTCGGCCCGTGAGGTCCTCGCCCTGGCTCGGGAGGCGGCCGGCGGTGGTGACGTCCGACTGGGCGGCGGCCCCTCGACCGTGCGGCAGTTCCTCGAGGAGGACCTGGTGGACTTCATGCACCTGGTCGTGGTGCCCGTCGTCCTGGGCACCGGAGTCAGCCTGTGGGCAGGACTGGGCGGGATCCAGGACCGTTTCACCCTCGAGACGGTCTCGACCTCGAACGACCTGACCCACCAGTTCTGGAATCGCCAGACCACGGCCTGACCCCACGGGCCTCAGCCGACGTGGCGGGCGTCCTTCAGCCGTTGGCGTTCGGCATCGACGTCGAAGTCCGCGTCGGGCCACTGCGGGTCGATGCCGGCCAGGGTCTCGAGCAGCAGGTGCTGGACGGCCACCCGGGCATACCACTTGCGGTTGGCCGGCACCACGTACCAGGGGGCATGGTCGGCGTCGGTTTCCTGGATGGCCCGCTGGTAGGCCTGCATGTAGTCATCCCACAACAGGCGTTCGTCGATGTCCCCGGGGTTGTACTTCCAGTACTTGTCGGGCCGCTCGAGCCGTTCGTCGAGGCGCTGGTACTGCTCCTCGGGAGAGATGTGCAGCATGACCTTGATGATGCGGGTGCCCTCGTCGGAGATCCGCTGCTCGAACTCGCGGATTGCACCGTACCGGCGCTCCAGTTCCCCGGGGGCCGCCAGCGAGCGGACCTTACCAATGAGCACGTCCTCATAGTGCGAACGGTCGAAGACCCCGATCATGCCGGCAGCGGGAAGCCGGCGTTTAATCCGCCACAGGAAGTCGTGGCGTTGTTCGGCGGGCGTCGGGGCCTTGAAACCGTGGACCTGGACGCCCTGCGGATCGACGGTGCCGATGACGTGGCGGACAATCCCGCCCTTGCCGGCAGTGTCCATGGCCTGCAGGACCAGCAGGACCCGTGCCGGATCGTCTCCGCCCCGGGCCTGGGCATACAGGCGTTCTTGGAGCCCGTCCAGGCGCTCGTCGGCGGCCGCGAGGGCCTTGCGGCCGTCGGCTTTCTTGCCGGGGAACCCGGGTTTGGCCCCCGGGTCCGCGTCCTGCAACGAGAAACCGCGGCCGGCACGCAACACTGTCGATGCCGGATGGGTGAACCCATACGCCGCCCCGGGGAAGTCCTCGGTCTTGTCCTTCTTGCCCACCAGTGGCCCCTTTGCGCTTGCCACCGGCGGACCGTCCGCCGGTGGGCACCACTATGCCATCACCGGGTGAACGGGTCAGCGGCGGATGTCATCCAGGAACTCGGCAATCCGCCCGATGGCCTCTTCCAGGTCGCGTACCGACGGCAGGGTGACCAGGCGGAAGTGGTCAGGAGTGATCAGGTTGAAGGCCCGTCCATGGGAGATGAGGATCTTCTGCTGCTTGAGCAGGTCCAGCGCAAACTGCTCATCGTCGTCGAACTTGAAGACCTCGCGATCCAGCTTCGGGAACAGGTACATGGCGCCCTTGGCCTGCTGCACCGAGACACCTTCGATGTCATTGAGCATGCGATAGGCGATATCGCGCTGTTCCTTGAGCCGTCCACCCGGAAGGATCAGGTCGTTGATCGACTGGTAGCCACCCAACGCCGTCTGGATGGCGTGTTGGGCCGGGACGTTGGCGCACAGGCGCATGTTGGTGAGCAGGTTGATGCCCTCGATGTAGTCCGCCGCCAGGTGGCGGGGTCCTGAGATGGCCATCCAGCCGGCCCGGAACCCACAGATCCTGTAGGCCTTGGAGAGCCCGGAGAACGTCAGGATGAGCACATCGTCGGCCAGGGCTGCGGTGTTGTAGTGCACCGCATCGTCGTACAGGATCTTTTCGTAGATCTCATCGGAGAAGACAATCAACCCGTGTTTGCGGGCGATTTCGAGCATTCCCTCGATGATGTGCTTGGGGTAGACGGCACCGGTGGGGTTGTTCGGGTTGATGATCACCATGCCCTTGGTCCGCGGGGTGATCTTCGCCTCGAGGTCCTCCAGGTCGGGCAGCCACCCTTCCTCCTCGACGTTGCGGTAATGCACGGGAGTGCCTCCGGCCAGCGAGACCGACGCCGTCCACAGCGGGTAGTCCGGGGCCGGGATGAGGATCTCATCGCCGTTGTCCAGCAGCGCGTTCAGGCTCAGCGTGATCAGCTCGGAAACGCCGTTGCCCAGGTAGACGTCGTCGACACCGATCGTCTGGATTCCCCGGGTCTGGTAGTACTGCGAGACGGCGGTACGGGCGGAGAAGATGCCGCGCGAATCCGAGTACCCCTGCGCCTGGGGCAGGTTGCGGATGATGTCCACCAGGATCGCGTCCGGGGCCTCGTAACCGAAGATCCCCGGGTTGCCGATGTTCAGCTTCAGGATGCGGTGGCCCTCGGACTCCATGCGCTGGGCGTGTTCAAGCAGTGGTCCCCGGATGTCGTAGAGGACGTTGTGGAGCTTGTTGGACTGCTTGAATTCTGGCATCTGCCCAGCATATGACAGCGGCACCGTACGGCCGGGAATTGACCGTACGATGCCGCGACATGATCTGTCGTATTGGTGTCCGGCTATTTGCCGGCCAGGCCCTTTTCCTTCAGCCACTGTGCGGCTGCTTCGGAGGGGTCCAGCTTGGCATCACCTGAGACGTAGCCGTTGAGTTCGATCAGGTCATCGGTGCTCAATTCGCCGGAGACCTTGTTGAGCACGTCGGCTGCCTGCTGGTTGACGACACCGGTGTTGACCAGGGGCAGGACCTGGTTGGCGATGAAGTTGTCCTTCGGGTCCTCCAGGACCACGAGTCCGTTGTCCTTGATGGCCGGGCTGGTGGTGAAGATGTCGGCCACCTGGATCTGGTTGGTGATCAGCGCCTTCACGGTGACCGGGCCCCCGCCGTCGGAGATCGGCTCGAAGGACTTGGGGGTGCAGTCGTATGTGGACTTCAGGCCGGGCAGCCCGTAGGAGCGTTCCTTGAACTCCGGCGGAGCACCCAAGACGACCTGGTCGCAGACCTTGGCCAGGTCGGCGACGGACTTCAGGTTGTACTTCTCGGCGGTGGCTGCGGTGACGACAAGGGAGTCCTTGTCCTCGGCCTTGGAGGCCTTCAGCACGCCGAGTCCCTTCGGGACTGCCTTCTTCAGCGCGTTGGTGATGTCCCCGGCGGAGGCCTCGGTGGCGCCCTTGTCGAAGTAGGTCAGCAGGTTTCCGGAGTAGTCGGGCACGATGTCCGCCGAACCATCCTTGACGGCACCGACGTAGGCCTCACGGGCGCCAATGCCCGGCTTGGTGGTGGCTTCGATGCCGGCACCCTTGAGGGCACCGGCGTAGATCTCGGCGATGATCTCGCTTTCGGCGAAGTCAGCCGAGCCGACGACCAGTGGCCGGTCCAGGGCAGACCCGGAGGCCTGGGTGCTGTCGGTGGCGAGCGGATCGGATCCGCTGCAGGCCGAGAGTCCCAGCGTGGCGACGAGGCCCAGGGCTGCGCCCAGTGCCATCCGGCGGGCGGGGTGACGACGGGTGGTGGTGCGGATCATGGGGTGCCTCCTGTAGGGGTTCTCAGTCCGGGCGAGACGGCAGTCCTTTGGACCAGCGCCAGCACCGCATCCACCACAATAGCCAATGCGGCGATGACCACGGCACCGCCCAGGACCTGGGGATAGTCGCGCACGGCGATGCCGTCGATAAGGTAGCGGCCCAGACCGCCGAGGTTGATGACCGAGACGACCGCCACCGTGGCGATGACCTGCAGCACTGCCAGCCGCAGGGCACCCATCAGCACCGGGAGGGCGTTGGGCACCTCGACACGGAAGAGGACCTGGGTGCCGGTCAGCCCCATCGCCTTCGCCCCGTCGACGACTTGCGGGTCCACCGCCGAGATTCCGGCAGCGATGCCGGCCAGCAGCGGGGGCACGGCGAGCAGGACCAGCGCCCAGATCGGCGGCATGATGCCCAGGGTGCCGGAGAGCAGGATGAACAGGGTGACCATGCCCAGCGTGGGCAGGGCGCGCAGCATCCCGGAGCCGGCAATGACGGCGACCCGGCCCTTGCCGGTGTGCCCGACGAGCAGCCCGATGGGTACGGCGATCGCCAACGCGATGGCCAGCGTGATGCCGGTGTATTCCAGGTGTTCGACCAGCCGGGTCGGGATGCTGCCCGGTCCCGACAGGGTTCCCGGACGGGACAGCCAGTCCCCGAGGCCGCCGAAGGCGCCGGCAGCGGGTACGTGCACGGCGCTCATGCTGCCACCCACCGGGGGCGGCGCGGGCCACGACGGGCCCGTTCCCAGGGGGTCAGGAGCCGTTGGAGCAACACCAGGAGCAGGTCCATCACCAGGGCCAGGAGCAGCGTGGCCACGACGCCCACGGCGATCTCGAACGGGAAGTTACGGCGCAGCCCGTCCATGAACAGGGTCCCCAGGTTCTCGATCCCGATCAACGCACCGACGCTGACCAGCGAGATGTTGCTGACCGACACCACGCGCAGTGCCGGGAAGAGCACGGGCAACGACAGGGGCAGGTCCACCGTGAAGAACCGCCGTACCGGGCGGTAGCCCATGGCATCGGCGGCACGCAGCACCGCGGGGTCCACCGACTCCAGGGCGTCGGCTGCGCTGCGGACCAGCAGGGCGATCGCGTAGAGCGTCAGGGCGACGATGACGTTGGCCGGGTCCAGGATCTGCGTGCCCAGGATCGAGGGCAGCACGACGAACAGTGCCAGCGACGGGATGGTGTAGAGCAGGGCGCTGAGCTGGGTGACCCCGACCCGCAGGGCACGACGGCGGCCGGTGCCGTTGGAGCGGATCAGCCGGGCCGCGGGGATGGAGATCAGTGCAGCGAGCAGCAGCGGAAGGATCGATTGCACCAGGTGGCTACCGGCCAGGTGGGCGATCTGGTCGAGATGCCCCTCAAGCCACAACATCCTGGTCCCTCCCGCCGATCTGGCGACCGATCTCGGCGGCGTCCAGGACTCCGGCGATGGCTCCGTCGTCGGTGCGGGCCACCGCCAATCCGGACAGGGAGGTCAGCGCTGCGTCCAGGGCGGCGCGGACGCTGGCCGCGCGCGGGATGGCCACGGCCGCCGCAAGGTCAGCTTCGGAGTATCCGGCGGCCGGGCTCCACTGCAGCTCGGTGGCGGGCCGGAAGGACAGGGCACGGAAGCCGCGGTCGCGGCCGATGAACCGGGCCACGAAGTCGTTGGCGGGCGCGCGCAGGAGCTCGGACGGCGGGCAGAACTGCTGCAGCACTCCCCCGGCGCCCATGACCGCCACCTGGTCACCCAACAGGATGGCCTCGTCGATGTCGTGGGTGACGAACACGATGGTCTTGGACAGCTGGTCCTGCAGGCGCAGCAATTCGTTCTGCAATTCGGTGCGGACCACCGGGTCCACTGCGCTGAAGGGCTCATCCATGAGCAGGATGGGCGGGTCGGCGGCCAGCGCACGGGCGACGCCGACGCGTTGCTGTTGTCCGCCGGAGAGCTGGGCGGGGTAGCGTCCTGCCAGGTTGGCGTCGAGCCCGACGGTCTCCAGCAATTCGAGGGATCGACGCCGGGCCTCGGCCTTGGACGTGCCGAGCAGCCGGGGAACGGTGGCGATGTTCTCGGCAATGGTGCGGTGAGGCATCAGCCCGCCGGCCTGCATAACGTAGCCCATGGAGCGGCGCAGCTCGTGGGGGGCGATGCCGGAAATATCCCGGCCATCGACCTCGATGGTGCCGGAGGTGGCGTCGACCATGCGGTTAACCATGCGCAGTGAGGTGGTCTTGCCGCAGCCGGACGGGCCGACGAAGACGGTGATGCTGGCTTCGGGGATATCCAGGGTGAGATCGGTGACCGCGGGGGCCCCGCCGTCGTACTTCTTGCCGACGTGCTCAAAGCGGATCATGCGCCGCCCCTTTCCAGTCGTTCGTGGTGGGCCTTCACGGCCCAGTCGACGCGTGAGGTGCGCTCCAGCCGGGCCAGGTCATCGAGGTCGAACCAGCCGGCCTGCGACGTCGTGCCGTCACGTTCGAAGGCCAGGTCGCCGCCGGTGATCTCCGCGCTGTAGAGCACGGCGACGGTTTGCAGCGGCCGTTCGGTGGGGCTCAGCCGGGACTCGGCGGGGATGTGCCCGGCGTCGACATCGAGCAGGCCGGTCAGCCGGACGTCGTACCCGGTCTCCTCGGCGACCTCGCGGACGGCGCCGTCTTCGATGGACTCCCCGAGCTCGACTCCCCCGCCCGGCAACGTCCACCGCGGACTGAACCCGGGCAGTGTGGGCCGCATGTCCCACAGGGCCAACAGGATCTGCCGTTCGCGCACGATGACGCAGTAGGCGGCCAGACGCGTATCGAAACCTGTACCGGGGTTTCCGGGCGCAGTAGTCATTCGACCAGCGTACTGTGCGCCGGGCCCACAGTGACCGGCACGCCGCACGCATGTGGTGGAATATCCTCATGTCACCCGCCCCGAAGACCTCCTCGAACGCCCCCTTGGACGAGGTCGACCGCGTCCTGATCACCGAACTGCTCGCCGATGCCCGGATCAGCAACGCGGCGCTGGCCCAGCGGGCCGGCATCGCCCCGTCGACGGCACTGCTGCGCACCCGACAGCTGGTGGAGCGCGGGATCATCGAGGGCTACCACGCCCGGTTGAACCTGCCGGCGGTGGGGCGCAGCGTCCAGGCGCTGATCTCGGTGAAGTTGAGGGTGCACGACCGGGTGCAGATCGACCGGTTCACCGGCCGGGTGCCGCAACTGCCGGAGGTCCTCTCGTTCTTCCACGTCTCCGGGGGCACCGACTACCTGTTGCACGTGGCAGTGCCCTCGACCGAGGCACTACGGGATTGGGTGCTGGACCATCTGGCCACCGACGAGGCGGTGGGGCATACGGAGACCACGCTGGTGTTCGACCATGTGCAGGGCCAGGCCGGACCGCTCTGAGCCCGGCGTCTCAGCCCCGGGTGCGCCGCCCGTCGCGGAACACGCTGGCGGCGACGGCCAGGCAGCCGGCGGCGATGACCGCTGCGAACCAGGCCACGGCGGCCGGGAGGCCGATGACCCCCGCGGCGAGTCCCAGCCCGAGCACGGGCACCGCGCTGCCGAGGTAGGTCACGACGTAGACGGTGCTGATCACCTGGGCGTGCCGTGCCGGTTCGACGGCCAGGGCCACATCGTTGAAGGCGGTCCGGAACGCCGTACCCTGCCCGGCACCGGCGAGCAGGCTCGCGGCCACCAGCAGCGGCAGGCTGCGCACCGACCCGGAGATGGCGATCAGCACGATTCCTGCCGCCATGGCCACCAGCGCCCAGGGCAGCAGGTTGCGGTGCGAGCGCCCCAGCAGTTGGGCCGCTGCGGAGGCGGCGAGGGTCAGGGCGGCCAGGACGCCGATGCCGGCCAGTGAGCCGATGCCGAACAGATCGGAGAAGTAGCGCGGGGCCAGCGAGAGCCCGAAGCCGAAAAGTGCGAAGCTCAGGAACCCGATCGACGCCGCCCGGCGGAACTGGGTGCGGGCATCGGCGACCGGGCCGATCCGGCGCGGCCGCAGGGCGCGGACCGCTCCGTGGCCGGGGGCCGGTGACAGGGCCGGCCGTGCCTTGAGTGCCCAGAGCGGGATCAGCACCACCAGCAGGGCCGCACCGAGCAGCAGGAACGGGGTGCGCGTCGGATGCGGCAGCACGCCCATCAGCCCTCCGAGCACCGGCCCGGCGGCCACCCCCGAGGAGGACGCCAGCAGCGTCAACCGGCCGGCCCATTCGGGGTTGCGCGGCAGCAGTTCGCGCAGGGCGGCACTGCTGGCCCCGGTGCACAGGGCGACGGCGGCCCCCTGCAGGATGCGCCCCAGGATCAACCCGCCGAGGCTGGACGCTGTGCCGAAGACGCCGACGCCGGCCACGCCCACCAGCACTGCCAGCACCAGTGCCGCACGGCGGCCGATGTGATCGGACCAGTGCCCGTAGAGCACCAGTCCGGCCATCAGGGCCAGCACGTAGGAGGCGAACGCCAGCGTCACCGCGAACGGCCCCAGGTCCAGGCGTTCCTGCAGCAGCGGATACAAGGGGGTGGCCAGGTTGGCGCAGATGAGCAGCAGCACGGTGGCGGCAAAGGTCAAGACCAGCCGGGCCTTCACGGAGGCGTCCCAGCCGGCGCGGGCGCTGCTGGCGGGTTGGGCGCGCATGCGCAATTCGCTGATGACGGTCACGGTGGCCTCACGGGGTGGTTCGGGCT
Source organism: Arthrobacter rhombi (assembly GCF_039526245.1). NCBI lineage: Bacteria > Bacillati > Actinomycetota > Actinomycetes > Micrococcales > Micrococcaceae > Arthrobacter > Arthrobacter rhombi. The sequence continues at coordinate 19,829 of NZ_BAAAIV010000013.1, read as the reverse complement.
GGCGGCCCCGACGGTGGGTGTCCCGACGTGGCCTTTCAATCACCATTCTGCGTTCCACGACGCCAAATAGACGCTCAGATCCCTGAACATTGATGATCCTGATTAGGATTGGCCCCCAATGTGATCTACTGGAGCACATCATGGCTACTTTTGATGCGCTGGAACTGCGCCTGGTGATCGCGCTGCTCGAAGACCCCCGCGCGCAGATCGGCGAGCTGTCCGCCACCTTGGGCGTCGCCCGCAACACGGTGCAGTCACGGCTCAAGCGGCTGGACCGCGCCGGTGTGCTGCGCGCCGGCGGCCGCGAGGTCGACCTCGCGGCGCTGGGCTACGACGTGCTGGCCTTCATCACCATCGAGGTCTCGCACCGCGAGCTCGACGCGGTCATCGCCGCGCTGCGCCAGCAGGAGCAGGTGCTCGAAGTGCACGAGATCTCCGGCCGCGGTGACATCTGGTGCCGCGTCGTGGCCTTGGACACCCACCACCTCCAGAGCGTGCTGCGCTCGATCCTGCGGATGCGCGGGGTGATCCGCACCGAGACGTCGCTGGCGTTGAGCGAGCACATCGGATACCGCGCCGAACCGCTGCTGCGCCACCTCGCCGCCGGGGCCAGGCACTAGGCTGGAAGCCACACCGGCCACCGGGACGACCGGAACGCCGACCTTGGGAGGAACAGGCATTTGTCCGCACTGACGCAGCGGTTGCACGGGATTTCCGGTGCGCCGCAGCCGGACCCGCTCGCCGCACCCCCGGACGCCTCCGGATGGCTGGAGTTGGCGTACGAACGCGCCTACTCCGAGGACCACGCAGGAGCCGCCCGGGCCGCCACCGCCGGGTTGGCGCTGGCGCTGCCGCAGGTCCACGGCGGCGGGGACACGACGGCGCTCGACTCCGCACTGTCCCTGCTCGGCGTGCTCGCCTCCGTCGAGCAGCTCGACGGCAACACCGAGGGCGCCGACGCCGCCGCCCACCAGCGGATCGTGTTGTTGCGTGCACAGGGCAGGACGCAGCAGGCCGATCTGGAGGAACATCTGGGCAGCCTGCTCTTCCGCGAGCCGCGCCCGGGCGAAACCGCCATCCTGCAGGCAGCATTGGCCACCCATGCCGCAGCCGGAGCCCCCGCCCACGTGCTGGCCGATGCCCGGCTGCCACTGGCCGTCTCCCGGTTCGAGGAGGGCGACCATGAGGCCCTCGCCGAACTGGCGACCTGCGCCGACGACTACCGTGACGGTGGCCGCCCCGAAAGCGAATCCGGCGCACTGCTCTATCTGGCCCACGGGTATGCCAAGACCGGCCAGCAGCAGTTGGCCCTTCAGGCGGCCGACCGGCTGCTGGCGCTGGAGGTGAACCGCGCCATGCGTGCTGCCATCTGGATGGTCAAGGCCTCCTGCCACCATGAGCTGGGCCACCCGGTGGAGGCCGAGGGGTGCGCTGTGGAGGCCCTGGCCCTCTATGCGGCCACCGGGGTGCGTCGCGGAGCGGTGTCCGCTGCCGCGCTCGTGGCGAACTTCGCCTCGGCGGATCTGGACCAGGACGCGGCCATCACGGCCTGGCGCATCGCCGTCGAACAGGCAGAGCGCGGCGAGTTCGAGGAGACCTGGGCCATCCGGTTGGCGCTGGGCAACCAGTTGCTGGAGGCCGAGGAGTTCCTGCTGGCCGAGGAAGTGCTGGAATCGCTCGCCACGGTGCTGGAGGCCAGGGGAAGGCACGACGACGCCGCCCGGACCCTGATGTCCCTGGGCCACTGCCTGCGCCATCAGGAGCGCGAAGAGGATGCGTTGCGCGCCTGGGAGCAGGCCGCCGCGGGATTCGAAAATTCCGGCCTGGCCGGCGATGCGGCCAGGGCACACCTCAGCGCCGGGACGTTGCTCTCCGATGCGGAGGACCCGACGGCCTGCCTGCTGCATTTCTCCCGTGCCACCGAGTTGGCCCGGGCCACCGAGGACGATCCGAGCGTGCTGCCCGTCGCCCTGCACGCCTACGGCCACGCATTGGCCGAAAGCGGGGACCCGGCAGGGCTGACCGTGCTGGGCGAGGCCATCGAGCTCGCCGACGAGGACGGTGCCGACTGGCACCAGGCGGATTTCCGCGACACCCGCGCCCGCTCGCTGTGGGCACTGGGCTATGCCACGGAGGCGGTCGCGGCGGCATTGGAGGCCGCCGACCGGTTCAAGACGGCGGAGGACGCCGACGGCGCCGGCAACGCGGAGCTCTTCGCCGCCCATGTGCTCTCGCAGACCGATCGCGGCGACGAGGCGACCCGGTTGTACCGGTTGATCGCCGCCGAACACCGTGACAGTGTCGCCCACTTCTACGCGGCCCAGCGTGGCCTGGCCGAAGTGCTCACCGCCCTGGGGCTGCCGCTGCAGGCGAAGGAGGCAGCGGATCTGGCCAACCGGTCGCTGCTGGAGGCCCAGCAGGCCGACGGGCTGGACACCGACGACGCCGAGGACACCGAGGACACCGACCAGGCGGTCGACACCAGCGATGACGGCGATGACGGCGCCGCGGGCCCACCCCCGGCGCAGGAGAGCGACTAACCGGCCAGATCCGCCAGCCGCTGGGCGGCGTCCAGGCGGGCCTGGGCCTGCTGCGTCCACGAGGTCATGCCCGGGCGCCGGGCCCCGGCCACCAGGGATACGGCCACCGCCGCGGCGCGTGCATACAGCGCGCGTTCATCGACGGTCTCGCCGAACACCTGGGCCCAGCGCCCGATGGTCTCCCAGATCCCCCCGTAACCCCGGTCCACCGACGGCAACACGGCAAGATGCCCCAGCAGGCAGGCCAGGTCATCGACCCGGTGCCCCGGCCCCACGGAGTCCAGGTCCAGCAGCCCGCAGACGGCGCCGTCGGATATCAGGACGTTGGCCTCGTAGAAGTCCCCGTGCACCGGGACCACCGGCCCCGGGTCGTGGGCGTCGATCAGGGCGCGCAGCCGCAGCGTCAACGCGGCGATGTCGGCTTCCCTGCCGGGCAACGTGGTGGTGGCCGCCCCGGCGTACCGCTCGATCCTGTCGGACCAGGACGGCCGGTGCGGCAGTTCCAGCACCGTGTCGGGCAGCCGGTCCAGCAGCCGCACCAGGGCCCGCGGATCCAGCTGCCCCGCGCCGTCGTACCGCAGGAGGGTGGACAGTGGTTCACCGGGCATTCCGGCGGTGGCCACGACGCCGTGGACCACCTCGCCCAGCAAGGGGGCGACGGGCAGCTGGGCCGCGGTGAGGAGCCGGTGGCGCAGCTCCAGGTCGCGGGCGGGTTCCGGGCGCATGGCCTTCAGGTAGACCCGGCGGGTGGCCACGACGGGTCCGGGCGTGGAGAACTCGGCGCGGAACACCGCCCGGCGCAGCGGCCGGTAGGTGACGGTCCGCAGCCGGGTCAGCCGGTCGCCGTCGCCCCAGAGCCGTTCGGCCTCGGAGGCGACGCCGGCGTGGGCCAGGCCGGGCAGGCGCGGGTCGTGCGGGTGCAGCCAGCTGGCCACGCGCAACGGCACGCCTGAGGTGGAGGTGGGGCCGGCCGTCGGGGCCACCGGCAGTTCGAGGTGCCGCAGCCGCGGCCCGTCCGGGGCATCGATCACCTCGGTGCTCAGGCCGATGAAGCGTTCGGTGGTGCCGTGGCGCAGCGAGTAGACGATGCTGGTTCCGGCTCCGGGGCGCAGCTGGAACTGGACCTGCCGGGCAGTGGCCAGTTCGTGCGGGCCCAGGCGTTTGCCCCAGGCGGCACGGATCAGCTCCAGTGCGTGGGTGCCGAGCGCATCGGCCTGCGCCGCGTCGCTCCACCCGGGCTGCAATGGCATCGGCGGGGAGTTCGGCGCGGGACGGGGGCGGTTAGGCCCGGCGGCGCTGCAGGACCGCGTCGAGGTTGATGCCGCCGGTCTGCGGGGCCTGGCGGCGGACCGGGACCTCGGGGATCCGCGGGGTGGCATCTACGGTGTCGCCCCGTTCGGCGGTCTCGGCCAGGCGGGCGTTCTGTTCGGCCACCCGGGTCTCCTGCAGGATGCTGGCGATCTTCTGCGGCTTCTTCTCCTCCGGGGCCGGCAGCGGCTCCGGGGCGGGGCGCTCGGCCTTGGCGGCTCCGACGTAGGTCGGCTTCGGGACCTGGACCGGGGCCCAGGTCTGCGGCGCCGGCGCCACCGGTGCGGTGCGTTCGTGGGAGGTGGTCGCCTCCCGGGCTGCAGGTGCCGCTGCTGCGTGTTCGCGGGCGTCGAAGACCGCGGTGGCGGTGCGGCGGATGACCGGTTCGGCGGGGGCGGTGTACATCGCCTCGTGGAACACTGCCTCCATGCGGGCCAGGACCTTGCGGCGGCGGTCGCGGACGGCCAGCGCGCGCAGGCCGACGAAGGAGGCCACCAGCACGATCGCCGCGATGAGCGGGACCAGGGCGGACACCACGCCGAACGGCGCCAGGGCGCCGCCGACCACGAGCACCACGACGGCCAGGGCTCCGGCCAGCGCGACGCCGAGCCGGTCGTACCTGATCCGGAACGGTGCCTGCTGCGGTGCGGCGGTCCGTGACCGTGCGGGGGTTGCCATGGTGTTCCTCCGGGGACGTGAGGTCTTGAGCTGTTCGGTGGTGCGTGCCAGGACGCTGGAATCCGTGCCGGTGAAGTCGACGGCGGGCTGTGGCGCGGCCGCCTCACCGGGGACCTCGGCCAGGGCCAGTGCGGGTTCTGCCTGCTGCTGGCCGCGGCGGATGATCGAGGGGACGATGAAGGCGAGCAGCACGGCGATCATGGCCGCCAGGACCACTGAGCTTTCGACTTGGATGTCCACCTCCCCGACGTTACGTGGCCCAGCCCACGACGGGCCGCATTGACCCCGGTGTGTCCGCCCGGTTGTGCCTCACATTCCGCGGTTTGACGTGCGCTTCAGCGGGTGGCGCCGTCCGCGAGCCAGCGATGCAGCAAGCCTTCGGGGACCTCGTCTGCGGTCAACGCGAACGTCCGGTGGTCGCTCCAGGCCCCGTTGATGTGCAGGAAGCGCTCGCGCACCCCCTCGTCGCGGAACCCCAGCTTCTCCACCACGCGCAGGCTGGGCGCGTTTTCGGGTCGGATGTTGATCTCCATGCGGTGCAGCCCCAGGGTGCCGAAGCAGTAGTCGGTCGCCAGGGCCACGGCGTGCGGGGTGATCCCGGCGCCGGCGTGGGCCGCATCGATCCAATACCCCAGCGAGGCGTTCAACGCCGAACCCCACATGATGCCGGAGACGGTCAGCTGCCCGACCATCACCGGCGCACCGCGCGGGCCCTCACGCCGGGCGATCATCCACGGCAACGTCAGTCCGGAACGGGCCTGCCGGTTCAGCGAGGCGACCATTTCGCGGTAGGTCGGCGGCGCTCCCCCGGCCACGGGCGCCGAGGCCTCCCAGGGCTGGAGCCAGTTGGCGTTGCGGCGTTTGAGTGCCATCCACTCTGCCTTGTCGCGGTACCGCAGGGGACGCAGCAGCAGGTCGCCGCTCTCCAGAGTCACCGGCCATGAACCGGTCCCGAATTCCATGCCGCCAGCTTATCCGCCGCCGGGCCGCCCGCACGCACCGTGGCCTACGATCGAGGGGTGGAGACCATGTCAAAGGCGGCGGCCCGCACGCACTTCCGATCCCTACGTCGGGAAATGGATCCGGAACGACGACGGCGCGAGGCCCAGGGCATCCAGGGGCACCTGCTCGACTGGCTCGGGCACGACGGCGGGGCACGCACCCTCACCTCGGTCCTCTCCTATGGTGCCGAGCCCCCGACCGCGGATTTGCTGGCCGATCTGCACCGCCGCGGGCATCGGGCCCTGGTGCCCATCTGCGAGCCCGAACGCCGGTTGTCGTGGGCCGATTGGTACCCCGGGGTGCCCATGGCCCGGGCCACGGTGGCGCCCATCGACGAACCGGTGGGGGAACGCCATGGGCTGGAAGTGATGGAGGACGTCGCCGTGGTGCTGGTCCCGGCCCAGGCGGTGGATCCCTCCGGTGGCCGGCTCGGCCAGGGCGGCGGCTACTACGACCGGTTCATCTCCTCGCTGCGGCCGCTGGCCCACCCGCCGGTGCTGCTCGCCATGGTCTACGAACACGAACTGGTCCCCTCCGGCACCTTCGAGGTCGGCCCGCAGGACCAGCCGGTGGACGGGGTCCTCACGTCGGCGGGGATCACCTGGATCGGCGAACCGCTGGCACCATGAGGTAGAATTGGCACTCGGTGGATGCGAGTGCCAAGACGACCCCGCGGGACCTGCCGGGTCCTCCGCCGAAACCAGTGCAACGAAGGAACACGATGCCGACTTACGCCTACGCCTGCAAGGACTGCGATCACGCATTCGAAACCGTGCAGTCCTTTACCGAGGATTCGCTGACCGAGTGCCCCGTCTGCCACGGGAACCTGCGCAAGAAGTTCAACAGCGTGGGCGTGGTCTTCAAGGGCTCCGGCTTCTACCGCACCGATTCGCGCAACGCCTCCAACGGATCGGCACCCGCAGCCGCCCCCGCCAAGCCGTCCTCCGGTGACAGTGGTTCCGCCGGTTCGGCGTCCCCGAGCCCGGCCACCACGTCCTCGAGCAGCACCGGCGAAAAGGTCTCCACCAACTCCTGACCTGCCCCTCACCGCGGCCGTCGACCGGCCGTGGGAGGCGTTCCGTCCCCACCTGCCGTGCCGCCCGGTACGGCACCGGAGTCCGTATGGCCGACTGGGTGGATGAGATCCCGCCGTCGTCCTGTCAGGGCCCCCGACCGTTCCACCCGGTACCGCCGTTCCTGGCGTGAGGTGCTGGCCGTCTACCGGCGCCCCCTGGCCGCGGTCCTCGCCGCCCTCGCGGTGGCCGCCTCCCTGTCAGCGCTGGCCCCGGAACACACCGAAACCGTTCCCGTCCTGGTGGCCGCCCGCGATCTGCCCTCGGGTACCGTACTGGATTCCGGGTCGTTGCACCTCGCCCAGGTGGCCGACCGCGCGCTGCCTCCCGACGTCCTGGATTCCGTGGGGGACGCCGCGGGGCAGCAGCTCGCCATTCCGGTGGCCGCCGGTTCACCCGTGGCGGCGACCATGCTGGTGGGGCCCGGCCTGCTGACCGGCTCCCCGCCGGGCACCGTCGCGGTGCCGGTCCGTCCCAGCGACACCGAGACGATCGGGTTGCTCTCCCCGGGGCAGCTGGTTGATGTGGTCCTCAGCCAGGGCAACGGCTACGAACGTGCCGTGGACTCGAAGGTCATTGCCGAGCGCGTTCCGGTGCTGTGGGTGCCCACCGGATCCGCTGGATCGTGGCTCGACGGCGGCGATGCAGCGGGCATGGTGGTGGTGGCCGCCTCGCGGCAGGACTCTGCGGAACTGGCCGGGGCCGCCGCACGGGGAAAGATCTTCCTCGTCCTGGTCGGCCCCGGGTAAAGGGTTTAGCCCCAGTGGGGTGGCCGCTGCTCGCGCAGCCACTGGTCGTGGTCGCCCTCGCGGTCGCCCCAGCGTTTCGGATCGTCGTCGGCGGCACGATTCGGCAGCACCGGCCCGGCGGTGTGGCGGCCGGCGGACTCCCCTTCCGGGGCATCCATGGCCTCGGCGTCGGTGGGCTTGCGTCGTCCCTGCTGTCCTGCTTCCATGTCGGCCTCCCGGTCCACTGTCGTCTCGGCTTCGTCTTCCAGTCCCAGCAGGCGTGCCATCTTGGAGGCGATGCTTGCCGGGTCAGAGAACACGTCGATCGTCCACAGCGGGAGGTAGCGCCAGCCCATGGACTCGAGCAGCTGCGGACGCAGGCGGCTGCGTTCCCGCACCGTCATCTGGCGGTAGGAATCGGTTCCGTCGGAGACGACCGCCAGGGGCAGGTCGGCGCCGTCGGAGGTATCTGCTGCCTGGGCAGCCAGGTCCAGGACGCCGCGGTAACGTTGCTTGACCGTTGCCCCGGCAGCCTCGAGCCGGGCCTTCAGGTCCGCTACCAGCGGATCTTCCAGCTCATGGCCGTCCCCGGTGACCCCGGATTCGCCGGAACGGACGCGTCCGACGAGTTCGATGAACTGCCGGGCACCGCTGGCCACCCGGTCCAGGTCCAGGTCCCCGGGTGCCACGGCGCTGACCAGGTGCAGCAGGTCGCGCGAGCGGGTGACCCCGGTGACGAACAACTCGTCACCGCGTTCGGAGGACAAGGGACCGAATTCGTGCAGGCTCTTGCCGTGCGGGGTGCGCCCGAAGCCGAGCGAGAAGATCACCGCGTCACGGACGAGCCCGTGGGCCCGTTCCACCGAGGAGACCTGGAAGGGCTCGTTGGTGCCCTTGAAGAATGACTGTGCCCAGGGGTAGTTGGGCAGTTGCAGGGAGATGGCCTCGGCGATGCGTGCCGCGTGGCGCTGGTTGGCGGCGATCACGGCCAGCGAGCGGGTCGGGCGGCGGCGGATGTGGCCGAAGACCAGGTCCACGACGCGGTTGACTTCCGCCACGGTCGTTTCCACGCCCTCGACGCCGACGCCGGGCATTCCGGTGCCGTCGGGAACATAGTCCACCGACAACGACGGGGTGCCGTCGGACATGGCGCGTGCCGCGGGCAGGCGGTGCAACGAGCCGGAATAGTAGGCCCGTCCCAGGGTCTCGGTAAGTCCCTCGTCCACGCCGCGGTAGACGGTGCGCAGCCGGCGCAGCGGCAATACGGTGGACAGGGCCTCGAAGGTGCTGACCGGTTCCCGGGGTTCCCGGGCGGAGGCGGTCGGGTCCACCGAAACGTGGAAGCCGCGCGGTTTGCCCAGCATGGCATCGCCGAAGGCGATGACCTGGCCGGAGCGGCTGATCGAGCCGATCGCCGAGCGCAGGGAGAGCGCGTCCGCGTCCAACAGGATCACGGCGTCGAACTCGACGTCCTCCGGGACGACGGCGGGGATCAGCAGGGGCGACCCCACCCAGACGGGCACCAGGGCGTTGACCAGGCCGACGCCGAGACCGGCAAGGTCCTCAAGGCCCGGCTCGCCGTCCTTGAGCATCATGCGCAATTCGCGGGAGGCCGCTCGGTGGTCGGCCAGGGCGGCCTTCCAGCGCAGGGCCAGCTGCCAGCGCAGCCGGGAGGCACCGGAGGCGATATGTGCGTTGTCGGCGAGGCGGTAGTCGGCTTCGAGCCGGCGCAGGCTCGCCCCGTCCGCCATGGCCAGGTATTCGTCGCCACTGATCATGGCTTCCAGGGCCGACTGCCACCAGGCCAGGTCGAGTTCGGCGGCGACCTCGTCGGCACCGACCTCGCGGGCGGACAGGTCCTCGAGCAGTTCGCCGAGTCCCTGCTCCCGCAGTTGCTCCAGGACCAGGGTCCGTTCGGGCAGCACGTGCAGCGCTTCCTCGCTGTCGACCAGTCCCTGGAGCCGGGCCACGAGATCCTCGATGGGCAGGTGCTGCAGTTCGACGCCGGCACCAGCGGGAGCCAGTGCCTGCACCAGCTGGTCCAGGCGATCGCTGGCATCCCGGTAGGACTTGTCGAGCTCGAGCAGGCCAGTGGGCACCTTGGGGTGGCGTTGGCTGGTGGCGTAGCTGTTCCACATTTCCCGCTGTTCCTGGACCTCCTCGATGGAGGCGTGCAGGTCGGAGATGTGCACCCCGGGCCGGACGTATTCCTTGGCCACGCGGCGCAGGCGGGAGCGGGTGATGGAGCTCATTTCGATCCCGCGTTCACGCCGCCAGGAGGTGCTTGCCGTGGCGCTGATGAGGTCTTCGACCGACCGGTCGAAAATATCGGGTTCGAACTTGTCCAGGCTGGCGCGCACGGCGACCAGCAGATCCAGTTGGGCACCCCATTCGGCAAAGGTCGTGCCCAAGGTGATTTCGGAGTGTTCGGCGACTGTGAGCATCCGCTGATGCAGCTCCGGCAGGTCTTCGGCCAGGCTGGAGGCCAGGGCCAGCGCGTCGTCGGTTTCGCGGCGGTTGCGCAAGCGGGCGCCGTACCAGGGGCTGAGCGTGGTGGCCCGGGCGAAGCTGCCGACCTCGGCGGCGCGGCGCAGCCGAACGGCGGTTTCCCCGCGGTCGCTGATGCTGTCGAGCACCGAACGCTTGAGCCGTACCGACGTGGACGGGGCCGGGTCCATGGCGGTCAGCCGGGCCAGTTCCTGCATGGCCTGGTACGGCGAGCAGCTCCAGCGGCTGCGCACGTTGTGCAGGGAATTCACGTGGTCCAGCAGTGCGTGGCGGTGTTCGGTGAGTCGCTGGTGCAGTTTGCCCAGCTGGGGCTCGGTGGCACGCTCGTTGCGCAGGATGGCCTGGGTCAATTGGGAGCGGAGTTCCTCGGGGCCCACTTCCGGGGACAGTCGCAGGGCCATGGAGCCCAGGTCCAGTGCTGCCAGTTTCTCATTCAGGCTGCGGGCGGTGTCCCGGCGTTCGGCGACGACGAGGACCCGTTTGCCTTGTCCGGCCAGGATCGCTGCGGCATTGACTGCGGTCTGCGTCTGCCCCGTGCCGGGCGGGCTGGAGACCACGACGGATTCACCGGCGCCGACCAGGTCCAGCACGGCCTGCTGGCTCTCGTCGGCGTCGAGGACCAGTGATTCGTCGGCGGGGTTGCGCTCGTCGCTGCTCAGGACCGTGACCTCGGGTTCCGGAACCTCGATGTCCTCTCCGGCGTCGACGGCCAACAGGCGGGAGATCACGTGATGGGAGGTGTCGATCCGGGACGGATCCGCCGGGTCGGCCAGGTCGGCGAAGGTCGAGACGAGCAAGCGGTGTTCGATGACGGTGCCGGGCAGCGAGGCAACTTGCTCGCGCAGGCTGTCCAGGGCCCGCCGGGGGTCGAAGCGGGCGGTCATGTACGCGGCCTGTTCCAACGCCTCGACGTCGATGGCCAGTCCCTGCTGCTCCTGCAGGTACCTGACCAGTGCCGGGTTGACCTGGGCGCGACCTGCCAGCTGGATCTCTTCGTCGTCTTGTCCCTCACGCAGGGTCAAGGAGATCCGTCCCAGCATGATGGGCGCGCTGAACTGCTCGGAGCGCCCGTCCTGCACGGCACGCCAGGTGGCGACGCCGGAGGCGAGGTATCCGACATCGATGCCGCGGTCCTCGGAGAGTTCACGGATTTTCGCACGCAGCGCACGGGCGGTGCGGCGGGCCTGGTTGTAGGCGTCGACGTCGCGCAGCAGCATGGACAGGCGGGTACGGCGGCCGGCGAGGAACTGGGCCAGGCCGGAAGGGTGCGTGTGGGTGATGTCGATGCAGTTGGACGTCGATCCGGCAAAGCGCAGCAGGGTGTCGGTTCCCGCCCCTGGACCGAGCTTCTCCAGCCAATCGGCCAATGCCGCCTCGCTTTGTTGCGTCCCTACCACCGGAACACCACCTTCCTCACGTTTGAGCCCTGCATCCCCACCCGTACCGGGTGGAGGGGGCCAGCCGATGCGCGGTTAACGGCGCAGGCCACTACTTAAGGTACGCGAAATACGGCCGCGCTTGCCTGATCAAAACACCACCCCGCGGGGTTAAGCACACGGAGGGAGGGGCTGGGCCCTCCCTCCGTGTCAGCGGCACCCCGTCAGGGGAAGCGCGCCTACTCCCATTCGATGGTTCCCGGCGGCTTGCTGGTGACATCCAGGACCACCCGGTTGACCCCATCGACCTCGTTGGTGATGCGGTTGGAGATCCGCGCCAGCAGGTCGTAGGGCAGGCGGGACCAGTCGGCGGTCATGGCGTCTTCGGAGGAGACCGGACGCAGCACGATCGGGTGCCCGTAGGTGCGGCCGTCGCCTTGGACGCCCACCGAGCGGACATCGGCAAGGAGCACGACTGGCATCTGCCAGACCTCCTGGTCCAGTCCTGCGTTGGTCAGTTCGGCGCGGGCGATGGCGTCGGCCTTGCGCAGCAGCGCGAGGCGTTCCTCGTCGACCGAGCCGATGATGCGGATCCCCAGGCCGGGGCCGGGGAACGGCTGGCGCTGGACGATTTCCGCGGGCAGGCCCAGCTGGGCCCCGACGGAACGGACCTCATCCTTGAACAGCGCGCGCAGCGGTTCCACGAGCTCGAACTGCAGGTCCTCGGGCAGGCCACCGACGTTGTGGTGGCTCTTGATGTTGGCTGCCCCTTCGCCGCCGCCGGATTCCACGACGTCGGGGTACAAGGTGCCCTGGACGAGGAACCGGACGGGCTCGCCGGTGTCTGCGGCTTCGGCCATGATGGCAGCCTCGGAGGCCTCGAAGGCGCGGATGAATTCCCGCCCGATGATCTTGCGCTTGGTCTCCGGGTCGGTGACGTCCTTCAGCGCGGTCAGGAAGCGTTCGCGTTCGTCGGCGATGTACAGCTTGGCGCCGGTGGCGGCGACGAAGTCGCGCTCGACCTGTTCGGCTTCGCCTTCGCGCAGCAATCCGTGGTTCACGAAGACGCAGGTGAGTTGGTCCCCGATGGCCTCCTGGACCAGTGCTGCGGCGACGGCTGAGTCAACGCCGCCGGAGAGCCCGCAGATGGCACGGCCGGTGCCGACCTGGGCGCGGATCTTCTCCACCTGTTCCTCGACGATGTTTCCGGTCGTCCAGGACGGTTCGAGTCCTGCTCCCTTGAACAGGAAGTTCTCCAGCACGCGCTGGCCGTAGACCGAGTGCTTGACCTCGGGGTGCCATTGCACCCCGAAGAGGCGCTTGTCGGCGTTGGCGAAGGCGGCGACGGGTGCGCCGGCGGTGGAGGCAAGGACCTCGAAGCCGGCAGGCGCCTCCTGCACGGAGTCGCCGTGGCTCATCCAGACCTTCTGGTCCGCGGGCAGCCCCTCCAAGAGGGAACGGGCGGCGCCGGTGGCGGTGGCATCGGTGGAGCCGTATTCGCGCAGGCCGGTCTCGGCGACCGTGCCGCCGAGGGCATTGGCCATTGCCTGGAAGCCGTAGCAGATGCCCAATACCGGGACGCCCGCTTCGAAGAGGTCGGCGCCGACGTGCGGGGCCCCGTCCGCGTAGACGCTCGAGGGGCCGCCGGAAAGGATGATGGCCGAGGGGTTCTTGGCCAGGATCTGTTCGGTGGTGAAGGTGTGCGGGACGATCTCCGAGTAAACGTTGGCCTCGCGGACGCGGCGTGCAATCAGCTGCGCGTACTGGGCTCCGTAGTCGACGACCAGAACCGGCTGGTGCTCTGGGGTGGGGGCTGGGTTGGTCACGCAGTCCAGCTTAGTCGCCAGTAGGCCCCAGACGCACCTTGGGCGGGGAAAGGGCTTCCGTCTAGTACCGCTTGGCGGCCTCGGGGTGCTCGCGCAGCTCGCGCTCGACCTCCCCGTGGACCTTCTTTTCCATGATGAATGAGAGCAGCGGCACCACACCACCCAGGGCGATGGTGATGAAGCGGCTGAAGGGCCAGCGCATCTTGGACCACAGGTTGAAGTCCGCTGCGAGGTAGATCACGTACATCCAGCCGTGCACGATCAGCACGGTGGTCGAGAGGTTCAGCGATCCGATGTAGGCCTCGAAGTTGAACGCGTATTTGGCGATCATCTCGATGCAGAGCAGCAGCAGCATCACGCCGGTGGCGTAGGCCAGGACCTTGTAGAAGGTTGCGGCGCTGCGGATCTGTGCCGGCGTTCCGGCGAAACGACGTTTGCGGGGGGCCGGGGTGGGCTGGTTGGTCACTGCTGGTCCTCGGGGTTGGTGGGGGTGGATGTTGCGTGGGCTGCGGCCAGGTCGTCCTCGAGGTCTTCCTGTTCACGGCGGTAGTCGTCGACCACCAGGCGCCACCATAGGAAGACGGCGAAGCCGGCGAAGACGACCCATTCGATGCCGTAGAAGATGTTCAGCCAGTTCAGTTCCTGGTCCTGCGGCTGGGGTCCGACATTGACCTGTTCGAGCCCTGCAGCGGATGCTCCTGCGTCGGCTCCCGCCGGGGTGGCGACGTCGAAGGCGACGATGAAGCCGCTGTAGGAGGGGATGTCCCAGATGTTGATCAGCTGGGCGACGGAGAGGGATTTCAATCCCGGATCCCCGTCGGGCTTGCCGTCGATGGGTGCCTCGGTGGGGAGGAGTCGGCCGGTGAGGTCAAGTTCGCCTGCCGGAGCCGCAGGGGGCTGTGTGGGCTCGGGCTGCCATCCCCGGACGACGGGAATGGTGTTGTGTTTCGGCGCACCGTCGACCTCGAAGGCGGCGACCACCCAGTAGCCCTTGACTCCGTCCTGGAGGCGGTTCCTGACGAGAACCTGCTTGCCTTGGACGAAATGGCCGCTCGCGCTGACGACCTGGTCGGCGGCGGATTCGAACATCACGGTGGCCGGCTTGAAGTGGCTGGTCAGGGGGACCGCGGATTCGGTGGTGGACACCGGCGGTGGCGGCGCATCCTGCGATCGGGAAAACTGCCATTGACTCAAGAGGACGAAGCCGCTCGCCGCCAGGAGTGCGCCGACGAGAGCGAGGATCCATTTGGGCTTCAGGGCAGTCTTGAACACAGGCTCCAGCCTACTTCGATGCCCTGTAGAAGAGCGAATGCGCGCCTCGGTGCCCCGTCCTGCGGCACGCGGCGCGGGCCCCTCTCGGCGTCGAGCTCTCAGACGTCGGTGAAGTCGACCGTGGAATTGACCAGGTCCGCAATGACCTCTGCGTCGTAGGCGCGACGCAGCGACTCACGGAAGGCCTGCTTCGACAGGCTCCGGGCGAGGGTCGCCAGGACCTGCAAGTGCAGTGAATAGCTTCCCGCCGGTGTGGCCAGCAACAGGATCACCGTCGCCGGACCATCGGCGGAGCCGAAGTCCAGGGAGTGCCCGAAGGCGGTGATTCCGACGGCGATGGAGACGACGTCGGCATGGTGCGTGCGGGCGTGCGGCATGCCGATGCCCCCCGGCAGGCCGGTGGCCAGCTGGTGCTCGCGTGCCTCGACCTCGCCCACGAAACCCTCGAGATCATCGATCCTGCCGGCGTCGTACAGTCGACCGGCCAGGAGCCGGACGGCTTCCCGGCGGTCGGCAGCCTGCATCTCCAGGACCACCAGCTCGGGTGTGGTGAGTTCTGCGTCGTGGTCAGTCGCGTACGGGGACAATGTCTTCCACATTCAGTCGTGTCTCATCAGCGGACTCGTCGTCCGGCTGTTCCCCGGAGGTTTCACGGAACGCCGGGTCGAGCACCCGCAGGTCGTCATGTCATCCAGCTTCGTAGGGCGAGACGACGACGTCAACGCGCTGGAATTCCTTGAGCTCCGAATATCCGGTGGTGGCCATCGCCCGGCGCAGCGCACCGACGAGGTTCGACGTGCCGTTGGTGTGGCGGGACGGGCCGTACAAGACCTCCTCGAGCGGTCCCACGGTGCCGACGCGCACCCGGTCCCCGCGCGGGCTGTTGCCGTGGTGGGCCTCGACGCCCCAGTGCCATCCGCGGCCCGGGGCCTCTTCGGCGCGGGCGAGGGCGCTGCCGAGCATCACGGCGTCGGCGCCCATGGCGATGGCCTTGACGATGTCGCCGCTGGTGCCCAAACCGCCATCGGCGATGACGTGGACGTAGCGGCCACCGGATTCGTCGAGGTAGTCGCGGCGGGCCGCGGCAACGTCGGAAATGGCGGTGGCCATGGGGGCATGGATGCCCAGCGCGCGGCGGGTGGTGGCCGTGGCCCCGCCCCCGAAACCGACCAGGACGCCTGCGGCCCCGGTGCGCATCAGGTGCAGGGCCGGGGTGTAGCCGGCGGCGCCGCCGACGATCACCGGCACATCGAGTTCGTAGATGAACTGCTTGAGGTTCAGCGGTTCCTGGTTCTGCGAGACGTGCTCCGCGGAGACGGTGGTGCCGCGGATGACGAAGATGTCCACTCCGGCGGCGATGACGGTCTTGTAGAACTCCTGCGTGCGCTGGGGGGTCAACGACCCGGCGACGGTCACGCCCGCCTCACGGATCTCCGCCAGGCGGGAGGTGATGAGTTCGGGCTGGATCGGTGCCTGGTACAGCTCCTGGAGCCGGGCGGTGACGGTGGGGCTGACGTGTGCACCTGCCGCATGCCCGGAGTCACGGTCCGCCTCCAGCGAAGTGATTTCCGCCAGGACCGGTTCGGGGTCCTCATAGCGGGTCCAGAGGCCTTCGAGGTTCAACACGCCCAGGCTGCCGAGCTTGCCCAGGGCGATGGCCGTCGCGGGGCTCATGACCGAGTCCATGGGTGCACCGATGATGGGGCTGGAGAACTGGTAGGCATCGATCTGCCACTTGACGGATACGTCGTGCGGGTCCCGCGTGCGGCGGTGGGGGACGACGGCGACGTCGTCCAGCGAATAGGCCCGCACGCCGCGCTTGGCGCGGCCGATCTCAATCTCGTAAGTCACCGGGCCAGCCTATCAGCGCGGGCGGCAACGCCGCCGTTCGGGCGTGGTTCCCGCTCCCCCACCACAGGTCATCGGCGGGCGCCGTGGCGCCGATTCCCCTCCACGGCTGATGGGGCGTCATAATTGACGGTGCCGCCAGCGTCATCACGTGCCCACGCGCGGCGGTTGCCCGCCGCGTGCTGGACCACCAGACTCGGAGCACCGGCCGCAGGCCGGCTGCCCTCCGCACCACCCACCAGCCGAAAGGCTCCCATGGACCTGAACCAGCGCGTCGCGGACCGCCCCGATGCGGACACCGCGGGCAACGAGCTCAAACGTGGTCTGAGCAGCCGACACCTCCAGATGATTGCCATCGGCGGTTCCATCGGCACCGGGTTGTTCGTTGCCTCGGGTGGCACGATCGCCCAGGCCGGGCCAGGCGGCGCCCTGGTCGCCTACGCGGCGGTCGGGCTGATGGTGTTCCTGCTCATGCAGTCCCTCGGCGAGATGTCGGCCAAGATCCCGGTTGCCGGGTCATTCCAGACCTATGCCACCCGGTTCGTCTCCCCCTCCTTCGGCTTCGCCATCGGCTGGAACTACTGGTTCAACTGGGCCATCACCGTGGCCGCAGAACTGGTGGCCGCCGGGATCATCATGGACTTCTGGCTGCCCGGGGTCCCCGGGTGGGTGTGGGCCGGGACGTTCCTGGTGCTGCTGACGGGCCTGAACGCCCTGTCGGCCAAGGCCTTTGGCGAAGGCGAGTTCTGGTTGGCCCTGATCAAGGTGATCGCCGTCGTCGTCTTCCTCATTGCCGGTTCCCTGATGATCTTCGGCATCCTGGGGGGCAGCTCCCCCGGGTTCAGCAACTGGAAGAACCCAGGAGACGTCTTCCACGGCGGGTTCGTCTCGATCATCTCCGTGTTCATGATCGCCGGTTTCTCCTTCCAGGGCACCGAGCTGGTCGGTGTGGCAGCGGGTGAGGCGAAGAACCCGCGCCGTGAGGTTCCACGCGCCATCCGCTCGGTCTTCTGGCGCATCATGCTCTTCTACATTGGCGCGATCTTCATCATCGGCTGCCTGGTCCCGTTCACCGACCCGAGCCTGCTGGCTTCCGGCGAGGCCGACGTGGCGGCTTCCCCGTTCACCCTGGTGTTCGAGCACGCGGGCATCGCCTTCGCCGCCGCCCTGATGAACGCCGTCATCCTCACCGCCATCCTCTCCGCCGGGAACTCGGGTCTCTACGCCTCCACCCGCATGCTCTACGCAATGGCACATGACCGCAAGGCCCCGGCCATCTTCGGACGGACCAACCGGCGCGGGGTCCCGATGCCCGCCCTGCTGGCCACCGCCGGGGTGGGGCTCTTCGGGTTCCTGAGCGCCATCGTCGGCCAGGGAGCCGCCTACGCCTGGCTGCTGAACGTCTCGGGGCTGTGCGGCTTCATCGTCTGGGCGGGGATCGCGATCTCGCACTACAGGTTCCGGCGCGGGTTCTTGGCCCAGGGCCATACCGTCGCGGAGCTGCCGTACCGGGCGGCATTCTTCCCCGTGGGCCCGCTGGTGGCCTTCGTGGTGCTCATCCTGGTGATCGCCGGGCAGAACTACCAGGCGGTGCTGGCCGGCCAGGGCATGGAGGTGCTCTCCTCCTACATCGGCGTGCCGATCTTCCTGGGGCTCTGGCTGGCCCACCGGCTGGCCACCCGCTCGCGGATCGTGCCCTTGCGGGAGATGGACCTGTCCGGTCCGGATGACGCAGGGGAATACGTCAGCGCGTCCCGCGGCACGACACCGTAGGTCCTTGCCCCGCGTGCGCCCGCCGGATGGACGGCGGGGCGCAGGTCCTGCCATCCGTACGTGCCGGTCATCGGCCGCGACGGCTCCTACCCCGCAGTGGGACTCGAATGCCTTTTGGACGCCATGAAGCTGCAAGAAGCGCCGGATTCTAGCGATTTCAGACGCGGTGGTACTTCAGCGGTTATCTCGTCAAAGAGTGCCCGATTTTACCCAGGAATTGCCCTAAGCCCGCTCCCGCCCACTCATCCCCCGGTTATGGAATTCTGCGCATAACTTCCGTGTATTCCGACCTACCGAGTCCCGCTTTTCGGAGCTATGGTCAATCCATCATTCGCACTCTCCAGTGGGCTATTCCAATGGACGACACCAACAGGCAGAAGGCCCGGGGCATCAACCAAGCCATCAACATGGGACTTTTCGATGATTGGCACCAACCGTGCCGAACACGAGAAGGCCAACCCGTCTGGCGCCTCGTCATTGCATTCGTCTTCGCGCTCGGTGAAGATGAACCCGAATTGATCGACTCCCGAGCCATCAACATCGAAAACGACGAAATTGAAATCGTTGCCATGAACGCGCGCCACGTCTTTCGGTTCGCCGGGGTCCTGGACCCAAACGTTTTTACCGTGGAGGTGCACAGCCGCAACACAATCGTAGGCATTGAGGTGCTCGAGGCACCTGAATCAATCGAGTCCTCGTCGTTTACCAACCGGCACCTGATCACAAGGTTGAAGCTGACGCTTGCAGCCGGCGATCAGTTCACATTGCCGCTTTCCCCCGACTCGAATTCGGATGCAACTGAATCCGCACGACGGCTCTACCCTGCGCTGCTCAAGGATCTTTCCGCCTAGAGACCAAGTGGCACCGCACCCATGTGCCGGAACATGGATAAGGCTCCGGCTCTCCGTGCTGGACGGCCGGCGCCATCGCCTAGTCCTATACGAGCGAATACTCCGTCGATTCGAAGTTGGCTGTTACTTGAATCGTTCCCCCAGAGCCTCAACATACCGCTGCAACGTGACAATTTGCGCGCGCTCGATGGCACCTCCCTCAATAGGTGACACTCAGGCCTGTGAGATGTCTGCGATCTCGACCACCCTGTCCTGCGTCATTGACTGACGCTGCGGTCATTCGCCCAGACAGGAACAAGCCCCCAGCGGGCGGTCTCCAGGCGCCTGGAAGACCCGCTGCCACCCTCGTGGTCGCGTTCCAGGAAAATGCGCACCCTCTGCGTCGGCGCCACATTCCAGTTGGGGCGCAGCTGTACCCCCACCGCCTCGTCGATCCCAAACCGGGACACCATGTCGCCGTCCGTGTTGGTGGAAGTCATGTATTCCAGTTTGCCCTAATCGAATAGTTCACCTCCGGAGACCGGGGTAGTCCTTCCAGGTTCCACCAGAGAGTCTTGCCCAGGTGGTCGCTGTTCCGGTTGATATTCCCAGTGCGTCGGCCGCGATGCGCGCTGGCAAGGCGACAGTTAGGTGGCGTAGGGCCGCTCCCCGT
Source organism: Arthrobacter rhombi (assembly GCF_039526245.1). Lineage (NCBI taxonomy): Bacteria > Bacillati > Actinomycetota > Actinomycetes > Micrococcales > Micrococcaceae > Arthrobacter > Arthrobacter rhombi. The sequence continues at coordinate 394 of NZ_BAAAIV010000013.1, read as the reverse complement.
GCCCGGAGCGGCTCCAGACCCGCATTATGCAGCAGCAAGCGCATGTTCGCCTCGCTCATGTGCGTACCCGCCATCAGGCCTTCGAAGAACCACTGGTGCTCAGGGCTCCTGTAGATGGCCCGCTGTGTGGGCGACTGCAGGTATCGCTTGACCAGTTGGGCGACGGGACGTGGCATTTCTATGGCCGTCGACGCGAAGCGGATTGCCACCGATGTCTGCGTGCAGACAACGTTGGAATGCAGCAACCGGACGCAGGTGGTGACGGGCTGGGCGTAGAGCAGGACGAATAGCCCCGCCAGGCGGACGGTCAACGAAAGGGACTCATCGTCGACGAGACGGTTGATGGCCGTCCAGCGGGCCTCGTCGCTGATGGCTTGTTGTGCGCGCCCCGTTC